>JANYDT010000009.1 GCA_025359845.1 Acidimicrobiia bacterium | reverse complement strand
CGGCCGACCACTGAGTGTCGGTCGGGCGCCGCGATGCCTGCGGCGATCGCAGGAGGGCCGGCCACAGAAGGGCGTTCTGGCGAGTGAGGCGGCCCACGGCGGTGCGGTCAACGTTGGGCGCGTCGAAACCGCAATCGGGGCACGACCGTTGCAGCACCCAGGTCCAGTTCTTCGAGTCCGCCGCCATTGGCTTCGGTGTGGCCGGGTTCGGCGTGGTCGACATGGCCGAAGCCTACGGACCGACGAAGTAAGGCACGCCGTCATTTCCAGCGATTTCGTACCCGTGTCGGTCGCCGACCCTACGAGCCTCGCTCCGGCCGACGCTACGGGCCCTCGCCAGCAGTGTCAGACGGTTGCTTTGCGCTTCTGGTAATCGTCGAGTTCCTCGGGCGTCATCATCACCGCTCGGGCCTTCGAGCCCTCCGACGGGCCCACTATGCCCTTCCGTTCGAGCAGGTCCATCAACCTTCCGGCCCTGGCGAAACCGACCCGGAGCTTGCGCTGCAGCATTGATGTCGAACCGAGCTGACTGCGTACCACGAGTTCCATCGCTTGGTCGAGCAGATCGTCGTCATCGCTGCCGTCGGAAGCGCCGGCCACGCCCATCGCGCCACCAGGCGCCACCGCATCGTCGGACAGGCCATCGACATAGGTCGGCGCGCCGACTTGGCGACGCCAGAACCCGACGACCGCCCTTACTTCCTCTTCGCTCACGAAGTTGCCCTGTACTCGCTGGGCCACGTTCGAAGAAACGGTGAGCATCAGCATGTCACCCTGTCCGATCAATCGCTCCGCCCCCGGTTGATCGAGAATGACACGCGAGTCGACCAGCGACGAAACGGCAAAGGCGAACCGGGACGGAACGTTGGCCTTTATGAGTCCCGTGATGACGTTGACCGAAGGACGTTGCGTGGCAATGACTAAATGGATACCTACGGCACGGGCTTTCTGGGCGATCCGACAGATCGACTCCTCCACGTCGCGGGCCGCCACCATCATGAGGTCGGCCAATTCGTCGACGACGATCAGTATGGCCGAGAGCTTCTGATAGATCGGCGCGGGTGGGGCGCCCAGACCGTGGGCGGGATCATCGGCGTACGGGTCACTTAACTCACCCTTTTCGACGGCCGCGTTGTAGCCTCCGAGGTCGCGGAAGCCCAATTGCGCCAAGAGTTCATAGCGGCGCTCCATCTCCTCCACCGCCCACTGTAGAGCATTCGCAGCTTTTTTGGGGTTGATCACCACTTGCGTAAGCAAATGCGGTAGTCCGTTGTATTGTGACAATTCGACCATCTTCGGGTCGATCAAGATCAGGCGTACGTCCTCGGGCGTCTGGCGCATCAGTATCGATGTGAGGAGCGAATTGATGCAACTCGACTTACCCGATCCGGTGGTACCGGCCACCAATACGTGCGGCATTTTGGCCAAATCGATCATGACCGGCTTGCCGTCGATGTCTCGTCCGATGGCCACCGATAGCGGAGTCGTGTGCTTCTCGGCCTCAGGTGTGAACAAGATGTCGCCGACGGCCACGAGCTGACGGGTCCGGTTAGGGACTTCGACGCCGATGGCCGACTTGCCGGGGATGGGCGCGAGAATACGCACGTCGGCACTGGCCATGGCGTAGGCGATGTCTTTGTGCAAAGCCGTCACCTTTGCGACCTTGACTCCCGCGCCGAGTTCGAGTTCGAAGCGGGTCACGGTCGGACCGACCGTCATACCCATCAGTCGCGTCTCGACGCCATGCGCGGCGAGAGCTTCCTCGAGGGTCCGGCCCGCGCTTTCGACCTCGCGCTTGTCGATCTGGAGGGCCTTGCCCTTCTTGAGAAGAGCCCGGGGAGGCAGTTTCCAGACGATCTTGGGCACGACCGCGGGGTCGAGTGGGTCGGGTTGTTCGTCGCCACGCACACTGCGCTGGATGCCCGGGATGGGTACGTCTTGAACGGTGGGCTGCTCGTCCTTCCAGTCCGGTTCCGGCGGCATGGTGACCTCGACCGGTCGACGAGGCGCGGCTTCGGCCCTTTTTTCGTTGTCGGGGCGTTGTTCCCGCGCCGGGATGTACTCCTCGACCGGTAGCAACGATTCGTCGTCAAAGGCTCCGAACCCCTCCTTCACGCCGTCGTATACGGCTCGGGGACGAGACCGCAGCCGCCGGTCGTTCACGGGCTGCGCCGTCCGATGGCGCCGGGCTGCCTCCGATTCGAGCACCGGATCGGAGCCGAGCGTCCAAAGCGAGTCGAAACCGCGCCGGGCCGCCCGTTTGGCCGGCTCCACGCCTTTGGCGCCGCGGTCGAGGGCGTGACGGACCCGGGTGCCGGTGAGAATGAGGACGCCGAGCAGGCCTATAGTCGTGAGCAGCAGACCCGCGCCCCAGGTGGCCGTCGCCGCCTTTAACGGCTCCGCGATGGCGGCTCCGATCAGTCCACCCTTGTGGCGCAGCGTCCCAATCGGTGTACCCCAACGCGGCGCTCCATAGGCCAAGTGCAACAGGCCGGCCAGGGCCACCGTGCAGAACACTGCGCCGATCAGGATTCGGATCGGCTTCTCCCGCGGCCGACCGCGCACCATCACCCAGCCGAGCGCCAGCAGGGTGATCGGTACGGCGAATCGGGCGCCCCCAAGGAGGGCTCCCGTGAAGAATCGAACCAGTCGCCCGAAGAGGCCGGTTGCGTCGAAGGCGAGCCCTAACCCGCACAACGTGCCTATGACAATAAGCGTGATCCCCCACACGTCGTCTGACTGGTTGCCCAAGTGCTCGCCCAGAAACTGGCGGGTCTCAGCGAGAAAGCCCTTGGGCGCGGCCTGACGCGCCGAAGGACGAGGATGGCGGGTGCCGGCTCGCGTCGCGGTGCGCGACTTGGACCGAGAACCCGCCCGTGGGGAAGTACGGGGCGAAGCCACAGTGCGAAAACGGTACCACTGCAGCGTTACCCCCTGCGGGCAGCCCACTCTGGCGGCCTTCGTGGCGTGACGGCCGACGGTCGAGGCGGCCGGGGGTCGGTACGATCAAAGAATGAGCACCCCGACCGCCGACCAGTTACGAACCGACTTGGGGGCCTGGTTGGCCACCGAATGGGACCCCGAATTGAGCCTGCGGGAATGGCGGGAACGGCTCGCCGCATCGGGGTGGGGCTGTCCTTCGTGGCCCACCGAGTGGTTCGGACGGGGACTGCCGGTCGGGCTGGCGAGCGTGGTCGAGGAAGAGTTCCGCACCGCCTCCGTGGTCGGAACGCCTAGTGGATCAGGTATGGGCCTCGTCGCTCCGACGATCCTCGAACACGGGTCCGGCGACGTGAAGCGTCGGTTTCTGCGTCCGATCATCACCGGCGAGCACCAATGGTGCCAGTTGTTCTCGGAGCCCGGCAGCGGTTCCGATCTGGCCGGACTCACAACCCAGGCCGAACGCGACGGCGACACGTGGATCATCAACGGACAGAAGGTCTGGAACACCAGCGCCCATCACGCCGACTACGGCATCCTGCTGGCCCGAACCAATTGGGACGTACCGAAGCACCGCGGCATCACCTACCTGATCATCGACATGCATCAGCCCGGCGTCGAGGTCCGCCCCTTGCGCCAAATGAACGGGCACGCATCGTTCAACGAAGTGTTCTTCGACAATGCTCGCGTGCCGATCGACAACGTGATCGGCGACGTGGGCAATGGATGGGCGGTCGCGCTGGCGACGTTGGCGCACGAACGCCGACTGGCTTCGACCCGCCGGCCGAGTTCCGTGGCCCGCGCCGGTCGGGCGTGGCGCGAAGCTGAGGTCGAGACGGCCGAGATCATGAGGCCTTACGTCTGGTATCCGCAGCGGGCCGGGCGCCCCGACCTGCTCATCGAGCGAGCCCAGGCGGCGGGCGTCAACCACGATCCCCGCGTCCGCCAGGCCATCGCCAACGTGCTGTGCTTGACCAGGACAGCCGAATGGACTGCGCAGCGGGCGGTCGCAGCGCGGCGTCTCGGTCGCCCGCCCGGCCCTGAAGGCTCGCTCGGCAAGCTGCACACAAGCTTGATCGCCCGAGCGTGCGCACGGGTCCACGGCTCGATCGCAGGTGCCTCAGGGACGCTGACCGGACCTGACGGACCCATGAATGGCGTCATCACCGAGATCTTGATTTCGGTCCCGGCCCAATCGATTGCCGGTGGCACCGACGAGATCCAGCGCAACATTCTCGGCGAGCGGGTGCTGGGGCTTCCGAAAGAGCCTTCCGATGATGGCACCCGATCGTTTCGAGACATACCGCGCAACACCAGGCACTAACCTCGCTCATGTCGTGGGCCTCTCGATCGATCACACCGGACGCGTCTACCTCGTCTCTGGCGGCACATCTGGCCTCGGATTGGCGACTGCTCGGCGTCTCGTCGCCGATGGGGCCCAAGTGTGGGTGCTCGGCACCACGGCCGCAGGGGTATCCGCCAGTGGGATTCCCGGGAGCGTGTGCGATGTCACCGACGAAGCCCAAGTAATTGCCGCAGTGGCGGCCTGCAAGCTGCGCCTGCGACGCCTTGACGGGGCGTTCGTCAACGCCGGCATCGATGGCGCGGCCCGGCCGGCCACCGAACTCGACGTGGCCCACTTTCGCCGAGTCCTCGATGTCAACGTCACCGGTTCGTTCCTTGTGGCCCGCGAGGTGGCCCGCAGCCTGATCGCGGCCAACGAGGGCGGCGTCCTGGTGCTGAACGCGTCAGTGAATGCGCTGCGTCCCGAAGCTCATTTCGTTGACTACAACGCCTCGAAGGCGGCCGTGACCAGCTTGGCCAAATCGCTCACGTTGGAGCTGGCTCCGAAGGGGATAGCCGTCCACTGCGTGGCTCCGGGCTACTTCCCCACCCGCATGACCGAGCCGTACCTGCTGAACGACACCACGGCCGAGGAGCTGCGTTCGCTCATTCCCGCAGGACGGTTCGGACAACCCGAAGAATTGGCTGCTCTCGTGTCCTATCTCCTTACCCCCGAAGCGGTGTTCCTCACGGGCGGATTGATCACTATCGACGGCGGCCGCAATGTATGACCGGCGCGCCGCCTTGTTGAGTCGAGGCTGGAACCAGGAGAATTGAGTGAGTGACGTGTTGCGGGTCATGACGTGGTCGGAGATGGACGCCGATGCTCGACGGGCGCTCACCGGAAGGGGCGCCGCCGCCATCTTCGATCCGGGTCTGCGAGTGGCCATCGAGCGCATTCTCGAAGACGTCCGCGAACACGGCGATGAAGCCGTGTGCCGAGCGTTGCGCGACTTCGATCACGTCGATATCACTCCCGATCAGCTCCGGTGCAGCACGTCGGAGTTCGAAGCCGCCCGTCAGCAGGTCAGTCCAGACTTGTTGCGAGCGATCCGCGAAATGATTGCGGCGTTGCGCCGATTCAACGAACAGGCCCTCGAACGCAATTGCGCCGACTGGTGGTTCGAGTCAGCCCCCGGTCTCTTCGTAGGCGAAAAGGTCACTCCCATCGCCAGCGCCGGCTTGTTCTGTCCGTCCGGCAAAGCCAGCTATCCGAGTGTGCTCGCCCAGATCGGAACGCCGTGCGTGGTGGCCGGGGTTCCGCGGCGCGTGGTGATTACTCCGCCTGTGCCCGGGCGTCGCGAAGTCGATGCCGCAACCCTCGTCGTGGCCCACGAACTCGGCCTGACCGAAGTGTTTCGCGTGAACGGACCCGCCGGGGTCGCGGCTGTCGCGTTCGGCACCGAGTCGATCCCGCGTTGCGTCAAGGTGGTCGGACCGGGGTCGCCGGCGGTGACCGCAGCTCAGGTTCTCGCCCAGTCCTATGGAACGGCCACCATGATGTTGCTTGGTCCGTCTGAGGCCATGATCATCGCCGACGATTCGGCTGACCCGGTTCGTCTCGCGGCCGATTTGCTGAACGAAGCCGAGCACGGAACGGACTCGTCCACACTTTTGGTTACCCAGTCGCCATCACTGCTGGCGGCCACGCAGCTAGAGTTGGCCCGTCAAATTGCGGTGCTTCCCCCGGCTCGCCATGGCGCCGCGAGTGCCGCGCTCGGAGTCAATGGCGGCGCCGTTCTCGTGCGTAGTCTCGAAGAGGCCGCCGAAGTGGCCAACGCTTACGGGCCCGAGCACATGCAGCTCGCGATCGAGGATGCAACCGTCCGCCAGTGCCTGCTCGATCTCTTGACCAACGCCGGGGAGATCTTGCTCGGTCAAAACACCACGATCAGCGCGGCCAACTTTGTGATCGGCTGTCCTGCCTCGTTGCCCACCAGTGGCTTCTCGGCCGTCTCCAGCGGTATAACGGTGGAAGCGTTTCTCAAGCGTACGGCGGTGGCCCGGGCCGATGAGGCAGCTATGCGGGCGATGGCCCCTTCGGTCGTCGCGCTGGCCGACCACGAAGGGTTTCCGGCTCATGCCAACGCTCAGCGCATACGGGTCGGGGGATGGCCAAGCGTCGGCATCGGCCACTGAAAACGCAATCGAGCCGGGGCGACCCGCCTCACACTTCCATGACTACAGGCACAATCATCGGCTTGCGCCGCGTTCGCTCGTTTACGAAGCGCCCCGTCGCCTGGCGCACTGTGCGGCGCATGCCTTCGAGATCGGGCTTGTTTTCCGAAAGGAACTCGGTGAGGGCCTTACGGATTACCTCGGTGCCCTCCCCCAGCAGGGTCTCGGCCTCGGGCGCGTAGACCCAGCCGCGGGTGATGATTTCGGGACCGGTCACGATTTCTCCCGTCTGCAACTCGACGGTGACCACGACGATCACCACGCCCTCTTCGGACAGGACTCGCCGGTCGCGAAGGACGCCATGGCCGACGTCGCCCACGATGCCGTCGACATACAGGTAGCCGGCCGGCACCTCTTTGCCGTACTCAATACCTTCTTTGGAAAGGACGATCGAGTCGCCATCTTCGCAGATCAAGACATTGTTGGCGGGAACCCCCATCTCGATGGCCAGCCGTGCGTGATGGGTCATTTGGCGATACTCGCCGTGGATCGGAATGAAAAACTCAGGCTGGGCGATCGAAAGTAGGGTCTTCAATTCACCGCGGCGGGCGTGGCCCGAAACGTGGACCTTGGCCAATCCGGAGTGGATCACTTCGGCTCCGAGGCGGGTGAGGCGGTTGATCACCCGTCCCACGTTGGTCTCGTTGCCCGGAATGGCGTGCGACGACAAAATGACGGTATCGCCTTCGCCGATTTTGACGAACCGGTTGTCTCCATTGGCCATGAGGGAAAGCGCCGACATCGGTTCGCCCTGACTTCCGGTCGAGATGACGCATACTTTGGCCGGATCGTGATCACCCAAGCGTTCGATTTCGAACACGTCATTGTCGGAAAGGGTAATCAGCCCCATTTCGCGGGCGATCTGCAGGTTGCGCTTCATCGACCGGCCGAGAGTGGTGACCTTTCGACCACATTTGATGGCCGCCTCGATGACCTGCTGCACGCGATGGATGTGTGACGCGAAACAAGCAATAACGATGCGCCGGCCGTGCTGATCGCGAAAAATGTCAAGGAGCTCGTGCCCGATCGACCGCTCGGAGTCGGTGAAGCCCTCTTCTTCCGCGTTCGTGGAATCGGCCATGAGCAGCCGTACTCCACCCGACTTCGCGATCGCCCCGATGCGGGCGAGATCGGTTGTTCGTCCGTCTATGGGTGTCAGGTCGAGCTTGAAGTCGCCCGAATGGATGATGACACCTTCAGGTGTGTGAAAGGCCACACCGAAGCTATGAGGTACGGAATGGGCGACGGGTATGAACTCCACATCGAAGGGGCCGATTTGGCGCCGCTCACCGTCGCGAACCGTGGTGAACGATGTGGCGCCCAGGAGCCCGGCCTCTTCGATCCGGCCTCGAGCGAACCGTAACGTGAGTTCGGACCCGTAGAGCGGGAGCGGAACTTCCCGGAGCAAGTAGGAAAGGCCACCGACGTGATCTTCGTGGCCGTGGGTAAGGATGGCCCCCTCGATGCGATCGGCGTTCTCCCGCAAGTACGTGAAATCGGGGAGAACCAGGTCGATGCCCGGCATGTCGGGATCGGGAAACATCAAGCCGACGTCGACCAACATGATTCTTTCGGCTATTTCGATCGCCATGCAGTTCCGGCCGATCTCCCCCAGCCCACCCAGAAAAACGACGCGGACCCCGCCGGGACTCATCCTTTCAACGCCGCATACACCTGGCGGGCACGGTCTTCGAGGTCAGCCGGTTCTTGATCCATGGGGGGCCGACAGTACCCGACGGCCAGGCCGAGGGTCCGCAACATTGCCTTGGTCGGCTGGGGATTCGGATTGAGGTCACCCGTTTCGAACGTCCACGAGTCGATGAGTCGGGCGTTGATCTGACGGGCCCGATCGACATCGCCCTTGCGGAACGAGACAATCATCTCTTTGCACTCCGACGCACACCAGTGGGTGGCCACGCCAATCACGGCGGTGCCGCCGATCGACAGAAGCGGCAAGGTCTGATCGTCGTTGCCGCTGATCAGTTCAAATCCGCTGGGCGCTTCGGCCATCAGTCTCGCCGAGGAGCCCACGTCGTTGGCGGCGTCCTTGACGGCCACGACATTGCTGCATTCGCGAGCGAGTCGCAGGATCACGTCGTTGTTGATTTTGCGGCCCGTCCGAATGGGAATGTCGTACACGATCACGGGTAGCTCAGTGGCCCCGGCCACGGCCCGGAAGTGGGCTTCGATACCCGCTTGGCTCGGGCGGTTGTAATACGGAGTGACGCTCAGTACGGCGGCCACACCGAGTCCCTTCATGGAACGGGTCAGTGCCAGAGCATGGGGTGTGTCGTTGGAGCCGGCGCCCCCGATCACTGGGACGGTTACCGCCTCGACGACCGCTTTGATCAGATCGAGCTGTTCACCATCCGACAGCGTGGGGGCCTCTCCCGTGGTACCGGCGATCACCAACCCGTCATTGCCTTGGGCCACCAACCACTTGGCCAGATCTCGGGCTCCGTCGAGGTCGAGTCTGCCCTCCGCGTCGAAGGGGGTGACCATTGCCGTCAAGACTTCACCAAAGCGCGACATGCTTCTCATTGTCGCGCATCGGCGCCCTGCTGTCCTGCGGTTTCGGCCATCGCCTCCTGCGGCCGATTCGGGCCCCTTAGAGCTGCGGTTCGCTGGCTCGATTGATCGCCAACGTGGCGAGGAGATCTTCGTGAAGTTCCATCCACACTGTGTGATAGCTGTCGATGATGGGCCGGGCGAACCACTCGTTGAGACCTTGACGAACCTTGCCAAGAGCCACGTCGAGGCGAGGCTCATAGGCGCTATATCGCCTCAGTTGGCCGGTTAAGTCACGACAGATCGGCACGACCTCGACGTGCAAGCCGGCCAGCCGGTCGCGCACGCCGTCGTCGTAGTCGGAGTCAAGGTGATCGTTCATCTCGTTGTTCTCGATGTCACGCACCTGCCATGCCGTGCACACCGCCAACAACTCGGCGTTATGAACAAGAAACTCTTCGTAACAGGCGCGGATGGCCGGCCCGTGCCCCGATTCGGTCAGTTCCTGGGTGAGGTGACTCTTGTGGGCCTCGCGCCCCGCGGTCGTGGCCGCCCAACCGCTGATTCGCCCTTCCCGGTACATCACATGGCCTACATCCGCGAGTTGAGCCAGCGCCTTCTCGACTTCGGGAATCGGGAGTCCGCTGCTTTGGACGAGTGCCTCGGCCGAAGCGAATCCTTTGAGTTTGGCGTTGTGAAGGACTACAAATTCGGCATGGTGCATGGGTCGCGAATCTAGCGTTTCTGCGTCGTCTCGACCATCTGGAATCTTGCCTGGGCAACCGCTGCCAGACTTGACCTCGTGATCGACATTCGGCCCAACGATCGGCTCGAGTGCCTCGGCTGCGGTCAGCTTTTGGCATTCGGACCGGATTGCCTCGTCGCCGACGAACAGCTGCGAGCGTGCCAGTCGCGATGTCATTGGGTCCGACCAACTCTCCCTGAAACCCATGAGGGTCATAGTTGACGATCCCTCCCCCCGACGCGCCGTGGGCCTGTTACGGGTCGTCCCGGGACCTTACGGCACCGCGTCGGGCGTGACCGCTTCGCTGGAAGTGACCCGCCAACCCCCGCCGGCGCGCTCGATCACCCAGTGATCGAATTGGCTCGGCGAACCCACGGGATCGCCATCGTGGGCCACTCCGTTCCACGCGTCAAGGCGGGCTGAGGACACCTTCACCCGACCGGACTTCAGCGCGAGGTGCAGAGACACACCAGGATCGGCCCCTTCCACCACGTCCACTTCGAGAGTTCGGGCCGCGTCGCCGCGCTGGGCGCTCAGCACAAGGGGCGCGAGGCCAGTGCCGGTGCGCACGGTTGGGGCGTCGACGAATCCGGCCGAACGCAGTTTGACGTCCCAGATCGCGCCGTCACCGCCCTCGGGCACCAGAACGTCGACTCGCGCTCCCCCATCGCCGGCGTAACTGACCCATCGCAAGGTCTGTCCCTCGGCCGAGAACGAGCCGCAGTCGATCGCATCACCCGTAGGCGACAAAGAACCGCACTCATTGGAAGGATCGATCTGCTGGCGTCCGACCACGCCTTGTGGCAGCGCCCGCAACACCCCATTGTCGGGGCCGAGGGTCGGTACCGATTCGGGGACGAGACCAGGAGTGAGCGTGGTGTCGGGCGCCAGGGTCGGGCCGGGCGAGATGGTCGTGTCGGGCGAGATCGTCGTGTCTGGGATCTGAAGTAACGAAGTCTCGGGAGCCAGCGTCGTATCGGGCGCAGTCGTGGTCACTCCCGGCGCAACCGTGTCGGTGGCAACGTCGGCGTTATGTCGGTAGGTGTATGAGCCCCCGAAACCGAGTCCGGCGGACAGAAGAAAGGCCGGTACCAGAACCGGCCATCGACGCCTCACGCGGGGCCAACGCCCCGACGAAACAGGTGAGGGATGGTCAAAGGATGGTGCGCCCTCATGGCCAACATGGCCGAGACGTTACGCCGTGAGTCCTCGGCGCGGTGCGCGCCTGGTCACAGGCACCCACTACCGTCTTGGTGTGTCTGATGCTTTCTCCAGCCGCCGCCCGCCGCGTTGGCTGGCTCCGACGCTCATCACCGTGGTCGTCGGCCTCAACATCCTGGGCTGGTTCGTCACCGCCGCGGGGCCTCGTTTGCTACGCGACCACCCTTTGCTGCTCATCTCCCTGTCCAGCCGGTACCGCTATCTACTGCTGACCCGCGACCGGATCAGCGCCGTCCCCCAAGTCATCATCGGGGTCTTGCGGAACTTGGCCAGCGACCCGATCTATTGGGCGGCCGGCTGGTTCTATAACGACAAGGTTCTCGAGCTGTTCCGTAAGAGCCTCGGCCGGGGCGGCGTCATCATCGAGAAGACGGAGGGATGGTTTCAAAAGTACGGCGACGCGATCGTGTTCTTGACGCCGTCGCCGTTCGTGTGCGCCCTGGCCGGGGCGTCGAGGATGCGTCCAGCGCGATTTTGGGCGATGAATATCGCCGGCACCGTTTCGATGATGGTCGCCATTCGGGTCATCGGTAGCACCATCGACGGGCCCATCAAGGCGTTCCTGAGGTTCAACGAGCGCTATAACAAATATCTGCTGGCGGTCTCCCTGGCCGCGGTGATCTTCGTCGTTTTCAACGCCGGCGTAGGCGGCAAGGCCAAAAAAGTCCGGGCGATCGACGACGACACCCGCGTATAGGTGGGTGCTATGGGCGATACGGTGCGCAAGTGAATCGAGCCCGCCATCGCCACCGAACGGCGGTGGTGGTCGGGGCAGGACCGAATGGGCTGACGGCGGCGGCCCGCCTCGCCCAAGAGGGCTGGAGGGTGACGGTGTTCGAGGCGGCCGACACGATCGGCGGGGGCTCTCGGACGAAGCCGTTGGCTGACGGTGCCGTGTACGACGTGTGCTCCGCGGTCCACCCATTCGGGGCGTCCTCGCCGGCCTTCGAGGCCCTCGATCTCGGCGCTCACGGGCTGCGCTGGGCCCACCCACCCATACCGCTTGCCCATCCTTTCGACGACGGAACGGCGGCGCTTTTCCATCGCGATATTGACGCCACGATCGCCGCTTTGGGCGTGGACGGCGCCCGTTGGCGATCCACCGTCGGATCGCTGGCCGCCGATTGGACAAACGTGCGGCACCTCGCATTCGGACCGGTCCTGCGCGGCGCTGTCGAGCACCCTTTCGCCATGGCGCAGTTCGGTCTTCGCGCCGCCCTCCCGGCAGTGCTCCTCGTCCGCCGCTTCGCCACTCGTGAGGCCAAGGCCCTGTTGATCGGATTCGCGGCCCATTCGGGCGCCCCTTTGTCGAGCCCGACGACCGCCGGTGTGGGGCTCGCCCTCGCGGCCGCCGCACATGACGCCGGCATGCCGGTCGCCGTCGGTGGGAGCCAAGCCATCGTCGATGCGCTGGCGACGGTCGTTCTACAGGCCGGGGGCGAGTTGGTCTGCGACCATGGCGTGAATTCCCTTTCGGAGCTTCCCGAAGCCGACGCTGTGCTGCTCGACCTGACGCCCCGGCAATATGCCCAATTGGCCGATCGACCGCTGCCTCGTTGGAAATACGGAGTGGCCGCCACCAAGCTCGATCTGCTCCTGTCGGGGCCGATGCCGTGGACTGCGTCGGCCATTCGGTCGGCCGGTACGGTTCATCTGGGCGGGCCCGCCGAAGAGATTGCCCTGTCCGAAAAGGCGACCGCCACCGGCTCCGTTCCTGACCACCCTTTCGTGATCGTGGCCCAGCCGGTGGTCGCCGATCCGTCGCGGGCCCCGAAGGGACATCACGTAATCTGGGCCTATCGACACGTGCCCAATGGGTGCGATGACGAGGCCGCCCCAAATGGCATCGAGATCCAGTTCGATCGGTTTGCGCCGGGCTGGCGCGACTTGGTCGTGCACCGCCGAATCACGACCGCCGCCGATTACGGGGCATACAACGCCAACTACATCGGAGGCGACATCGCTGGCGGCGCGATGACCCCGTGGCAAACGATCGCTCGACCGCGCCTGGCCTTCGATCAATACCGCACCCGCCGGCCCAAAGTCTGGCTGTGCTCCCAATCGACCCCTCCTGGTCCTGGTGTGCATGGTATGTGCGGATGGCACGCCGCGGCATCAGTTCTTCGCCACGCCGCGAGAGCCCAATGAGGGGCTTGTCGCTGAAGCCCGGGAGCACGTTCGAGGCTTTGCGTCATCGCGACTTTGCCATCCTGTGGGCGGCCTCGACAATTTCGAACACGGGCAGTTGGATGCAGTCGGTCGCCGTCCCCTTCGTGGTCTATGACATCACCCGATCTCTTTCTATGCTGGGTCTGGCCAGCCTCATCGCGTTGCTGCCCGGAGTCGCGGGCACCATGATCGCGGGCGCCATCGCCGACCGGTTCCCCAGCCGCACCCTTCTGTCGATCACGCAGTCGGCGCAGATGATCGCCGCCCTGGCATTGTGGATGCTGTGGCTGAGCGGCCATCACGTCGTGACCCCCATCCTTGTGCTCGTCGGCCTGGGCGGGTTCTTCGGCGGCTTGAATCAACCCGTTTGGCAGTCGATCGTGGCCGAACTGGTTCCGAGAGAGAGCCTCGGCAGTGCCGTGCGAATGAACTCGCTCCAGTTCTCTGTGGCTCGATCGGTGGGGCCCTTCCTCGGTGCCTGGGTTCTTAAGTCCGGAGGACCCAGTGTTTCGTTCGCGGCCAACACCCTCACGTTCATCTTGGTGTTGATGGGCCTCGCGATCGCGAGAACAACGAACACGATTTTACAAAACTCCGAGTCTCCATTTCGACAATTGCTAGGAGGATGGCGCTATGTGGCTGGTCGCCCCGCGTTGCGGATTCCTCCGCTGGTCATGTTCGTCTTGTGCACGCTCGGCTATTCGTGGCTGCAGCTGGCGGCCGCCCTTGCTCGAGACCGCTTCCATCAACCCAAGGCCATCGGCTATCTCGTCGGCGCGTATGGGATCGGCGCGCTGCTTTCGGCGTTGACCATGAATTCGCTGTCGCGGCGCGTTCGCCGTTCACAGATTGTTCTTGGCGCAATGGTGCTGTGGGGTGGAGGCATCGCCGCGCTGTCTACGACCGACACCGTCTTGTTCGGCTGCCTCGGACTCGGAGCCGCGGGCATGGCCCATGTGGCCACAACGGCCACCCTGAACACGGCCATCCAAATGCAAGTAGCCGATGAATATCGAGGACGAACGCTGGCCCTCTACATACAGTCGTTCTTCTTGGGGGCGGCCGGCGGCGGGTTCGTAATGGCCAAGTTCGCTGATCATGTGGGATTGGTCACGGCCATGCGAGTGAGCGCCGCCGGTATCGTCGGCTTCGCTCTCTTCGCCCGGTTCGTGCTGCGCCTCCCTCTGATCGACCGCGATCAGGCCTCCTACGCAGACGCAGCCAACGATGTCGGGAAACGCAAAGTGGGGGCCCCAAAAAGGGCCCCCACTTGATACTACGAGCCCCCTAAAGGGCTGCGAAGGTTAGTGAGCCGCCGGGGCGACCGGGGTCTTGGCGGCGACAGTAACGGCCGTAGCGGCCTTCGTCTTGGTCGTCTTGTGCTTCATCTTGGTCGTCGCGTGCTTCATCTTGGTGGTCTTGGCCGCGACCTTGGGGGCGGCGAAGGCCGAGGTATTGGCGACGCCGAGGATCCCGACGGTGGCAACTGCGGCGACGGCCAAGCTTCGGCGAATCTTCGAGGTGGAAGTGATGTTGGTCATGATTGTCCTCCGGTGAAGTCAGCCCTGGTGGCTGTCTGACGTTTGGAGTGTGTCAGCCCGGTTCTTAAGATTGGCTGAAGATTCATCAAGTGCGCAGAAGCGGCAACCGGACCACGAAACGGGCACCGCTTTGGGACGGCGCGACTTCGACGGTTCCCCCCATCTGCCCCAGAAGTTCCCGTACTATGGCGAGCCCAAGCCCGCTGCCGCCGGCGTCAGCCGCCCGCGCGTCATCGAGGCGGTGAAAGCGTTGAAACACCGCTTCGCGCTCATCGAGCGGCACTCCCGGCCCATCGTCTTGTACCTCCAACACCGCGTCGTCGGCCTCGGCGAACACTCGAATACTGACCAAAGATATGGCATGGCGCTCGGCATTGTCAACTAAATTGCGCACAACCCTAACCAGGGCTGCCTCGTTACCGTGGACCAAGACATTGTCGGCGATGACTTCGCGCTTTAGCCCTAACACGCTGGTCCGCGACTTGATCGACTGGCGGACCAAATAGCCGAAATCGACGGGCTCGCCGATAAGGTCAGAGTCACTGTCCTGGCGCGCCAGCAATAGGAGATCTGCGACTAAGCTATTGAGCCGATCGTGCTCGGCCAACATACCCTCAAGAGCGGGCGCAAGGTTGGCATCGGCGGTCCGGGCCGCGACTTCCACCTGCGTTCGCAACGATGCCAGCGGACTGCGCAGTTCGTGGCTCGCGTCGGCTATAAACCGCCTCTGTCGATCGAGCGACGTCTGCAATCGTCCCAACATAGAATTCATCGTCACCGCCAGCCGACGGATTTCGTCGTCGGCGATGGGCTCAGGGACGCGGCGACTGAGGTCGGTGGTAGAGATGGCTGCGACCTCCTTGCGAATCGCTTCGACTGGCCGCAGCGCGCGTGACGCCACGAGCCACTGGGTTAAGGCGGCCACGGCCAGCATCGCCGGAAAAGCGATGGACAAGGCCCGCAAAATCCGCTTGTCGACGGCATCGAATACGGCCAGCCCCCCAGCCGCAATCACTCGATAGTGGTGTCCGCCGCTGTCCGCTCCGACGACGGCCACAGTGACGCGATTGCCGCTATCCACGGCCAGACCGTCGAGGTGGCGGACCGTGCCATCGGCCAGGCCCTTAAGAATGACGAGTGGTTCGACGATCTTCACGATGTTGGCTGTCGAACTCACGACCCGTGCCTGTTCGTCGACGATCTGCACCCAGCCCGGTTCTTTGCCCTCGACCGGAAGTACGCGATCGAAGTCGCCCGTCGATACGAGGTCGGCGATGTCGCGAGCATGACTCAGGACCTCCTCATCGGCGGAGGAGTAAAGCACGGCCCGCAGCTGCGTCCGCACGAAGAGGGCGCCCACCAATACGGCGAAGGCCAACGCAATGGTGGCGGCGGCCACGATCCGCGCCCGAATCCCCGCGCCGCGGAACAACGGCCTCATCGGCACCTACGAACGGGGCCGATCGGAAACGATTTCGTATCCGACACCGCGCACGGTTCTGAGGTTCTTGCGCCCTGAGGAGGTATCGATCTTGCGACGGAGGCTCGATAGAAAGACTTCTACGATGTTGGGATCGCCGTCATAACTGAAATCCCAGGCGTGAGCCAAGATTTCGCTCTTCGTCACGACGCGACCGACTCGGCGCATGAGGAGCTCCAAGATCATGAACTCTTTTGGAGTTAGCGAGATATCCACTTCGCCTCGCCGACATCTATGGCTGGCCGGATCGAGCTTGAGATCATCGAGTTCGAGGGTCGGAGTGCGTTCGGCTTGGCCGCGACGCGCGAGCGCTCGGAGTCGCGCCGCCAACACCACCAAAGAAAATGGTTTGGTCAAATAGTCGTCGGCCCCCGTGTCAAGGGCTTCGGCGATGTCATATTCCCCATCTTTCGCGGTCAACATGAGGATTGGCGTCCAGTTCGATTGATCCCGAAGCCGTCGACACACGGCGAAGCCGTTCAACTTCGGCAACATGATATCGAGGACGATGACGTCAAACGCCTGCGAAGACGCCAACCACAGCCCTTCTTCGCCGTCGCCTGCGATCTCGGTGAGGAATCCGTCGTCCAGTAGACCCTTGCGAATCGACGCGGCGAGTCGCCGCTCGTCTTCAACGAGCAGAACCTTCATCACACTCCGAAGTCGAACAGATAGAAACCACTGAGCCGTATCGTGACGAGTGATCCTGAAGATTCGCTGAATAGCTCGGCACCGGCTCTCCTGGAGGTCTTAGAGGAGGAGAGGCATGACGTCGTGCATGAAGCGGCCCATTTGTTCGACCGCCTTCTCGTACGGGTCACCGATGAGGTGAGGAAAAATCGTGACGTTGTCGAGACCCAACTGCTCGCGGTACCACTGGATTTGCTCGGCCACATCGGCGGCCGTGCCCACCAGATACATCTTCTGGTCCATCGACATTTCGAGGGTCGGCACCAGACCGGGTTTAGCCGGCTTGCCGTCTTCGGCCATGTAGCCCCGGCTCCAGCCGTACGGACCGAGAAACTTCCAGAACTCGTCATGGCCGTTGCGGGCGCTGCGAACGGCCGCTTCATGGGTATCCTCGATCCGTACCGCCACCACCAGCGTGCGCTTTGCTCCCCTGGCCAGGTTTTGGCCGTGATGGAGCTCGTGCAGCTCACCGTAGCGATCCCACATACGCCTGATGAAGGTCGGATGCTGGTTCCAGAACACGGCGCCGTGATCGACCACCGGCACGTATTCCACCGTCGGAGGGCTCGTAACCGCCTGCCAAATCTCATACGGATGAATCGGGCGGGGAATGAGCGTGAGGTGCGACACCGTGCTACCCCGATCGGCAATTCCCGGCACCGGTATTTGAAAGTATTTGCCCGTGTAGGAAAACTTGTCTTGTCGCAATGAGATGCGGACGACCTCCATGGCCTCCTCGAACCAATCTCGGTTGCGCACGTCGTCGGCCGCCTGATCGGGGTTGTCGGCCGAGCCGACCGACACTTCATCGGGGTTGAGGTGCAGCAGCTCCCTCGGCACGGTGCCCCGACCGACACCGAGAATGCCCCGACCGCCCGAGAGGTTGTGCATGGTGGCGAAGTCTTCAGCGAGGCGCAGCGGGTTCCATTGCGGCACCACGTTGAACATCGTGCCGAGGCGCAGCTTCTGCGTGCGCGCCGCGATCCAGGTGTTCAGCAGGATGCCGTTGGGGATGACTTCGTACCCCTCGTATTGGAAATGATGCTCGGTGGTCCAAAAGCTGTCAAAGCCCAGCCGATCGGCGGCCACTGCCGTTTCGATGTACTTGAGAGTGGCCGACCAACACGCCGCGTTGTCGTAGCGGCGGTCCATGGGACTTGGGAGCCCGGCGCCCGCATCGGACATCTCGACACCACCGAAGAAAAATGCTCCGACCTTCATGCGCGAAGGTTACCCCGAGAAATTTGGCTCCGGCTCGGCGATCGTGGTGCCAAACTCCCGCTGTGTCCACGACCGCGCTCACCGCCGAGGGCACTCATCGAGACGCGTTCACCAACTCGGACTGGTTGCTGCTCGCGGTGCCCGGACTAATTTGGGGAGCGTCCTTCCTTCAGATCGCCGAAAGCCTGAATGGGTTCACACCCGCCGCGGTCACCTTCGGGCGAATTTTCTTCGGTTTCCTCGCCCTCAGTTTTTCCCGCTCGGTCCGTTCCAAGATCGATCGATCCGACTGGCCCCAATCGTCGCCGTGAGCGTCACCTGGCTGGCCTTTCCCATGACGCTGTTCCCGATCGCGCAGCAACACATCTCGTCCAGCCTGGCCGGCATGTTGAACGGCGGCATTCCGATCTTCGCGGCGATCGTCGCCACGATCCTCCTGCGCCGCTTGCCCGGCCGCAATCAGCTCCTCGCCCTCGGCGCCGACATCGTGGGCATCGGGCTTATCGGTCTGCCTTCGTTGGGCGACGGACGGTCAAGCGCAATCGGCATCCTGCTTGTTATCGTCGCGATCGCGTCGTACGGCGTGGCCGTCAACCTGTCGGTCCCGCTGACCCAGAAGTACGGAGCCACTCCGGTGTTCTGGCGGTGTCAGCTGATCTCCGTCGGCTTGACCGCACCATTTGGCATCCCCGGACTCATCAAGAGCGACTTCGGATGGCGGCCGTCGCTGTTTCTGGTGTCTCTAGGAGTTTTCGGGACGGCCGTGGCGTTCCTGGCCATGGTCACGCTTGCGGCGCGTGTCGGTGCGACCCGAGGTTCGATCATTACCTATGTGGAGGCCGTGATCGCCCTCGGGTTAGGCGTCGTCTTGCGTCATGACCACGTGCGGCTGATTGAGATCGTCGGTTGCGCAATCATCTTGGGCGCGGCGTGGATGGCCGGACGGGCCGATCGCTGAGTGTTGCCCGCCGTTATCGGTGACGCTCACGAACGCACCTGTTACTGACGTGAAGGTGCATTAGAACAGACGCCGTGAGTGACCAGAAGATCGAACAGGCGTGGGCCACGCCGACGCATCAGCAGATCATTGAATTGACCAAGCAGCACGTCGCCGCGTTGGAAGGGACCAACGTTGACGCGGCCTGGGTGCAGGCCGGCATGCACCACATCGTTCTGCGCACCGTCGGACGCAAGACCGGAGCAGAGCACAAGATCGCACTACCGGTGTGGAACGACGCGAACGGAGATCGGATCGTGGTCGCCTCGTTTGCGGGTCACGAGAAGCATCCCGCGTGGTTCGTGAACCTCAGGGATCGCACCGCCAATCCCGAAGTGCTGTGCCGGGCCCAGACGCACAGCTTCTGGTCGGTTCCCGAGATCTTGCTGGGGGCGCAACGCGTCGAACCGTGGGCCCAACTCACGCAAGACCGGGCGTGGTACAACGACTACCAAAACAAGACATCCCGGGAGATCCCACTCGTGCGCCTTCCGGAGACCCGTGCGGCTGAGTGAGTACCGCGGGTTGAGTAAATCGGGCCGCGGCGGGTCGCTCGACTGTCAACTTCGTGCCTTAGGTCGGTAGCCTCTACGCGTGCCCTCGCGAACCATTACTCAACGGACAACGCCAGCATGAACGATATTGACAGCAGCACGCCGGCCTTTCTGCGCAACAAGTACGCGATCGCCGGTATCGGGGAGACGACGTATCGACGAGGTTCGAACGAGACCACCCGCAATCTGGCCACGTGGGCCATGGGCAACGCGCTCGACGACGCCGGCCTCGATGCGAGCGATGTCGACGGGATGCTCTCCTACACCGGCAACGACTCGACATCTTCGCCCATGGTGGCCGGCGACCTCGGCATCCGGCTCAACTTCTACATGGACTGTTTGGGGGGTGGCTCTTCGACCGAGGCCCTGGTCGGTATCGCCATCGGCGTGATCGAGGCCGGTATGTGCAAGACCGTCGCTATCTTCCGATCAATGAACGGGTTCTCACAAGTGCGCATCGGCGGAACGGGGGCGCGAGCGGCGGCTCCCATCACCGGCGACGCGCTGCACGGCCGCACCTATGGGTGGAGCAGCGCGGGGCAATGGTTCGCGCCGACCTTCATGCGCCATATGTACGACTACGGCACAACTCCTGAGCAGGTCGCAAGCGTGAAAGTGGCCCATTCGAAGCACGCTTCGAACAATCCCAAGGCCTATTACCGCAAGCGCGTCACGGTCGATGACGTCGTGTCGAGCCGGATTGTCTGCAAACCGCTGCATCTGCTCGACTGCTGCGTGGAGACCGACAACGCCACTTGCATCATCGTGACGACCACCGAACGGGCCCGCGACATGCGCCAGCGCATGGTGCAAATCCGCAGTGTGGTCGGACGTTGTAGCAAGCCTCGTATCGACATGCACTACCAGCACGGGCCGATCAGTCGCGTAGCCGGGTACTACGCCAAGGAGATTCTGTGGCCCAACGCCGGCGTCGGACCCGACGAGATCGACATCACCGGATCCTACGACGCCTTCACGTTCACGGCGATGCTCCAGCTCGAGGAGTACGGATTCTGCAAGAAGGGCGAAGGGGGTGAGTATGTCTCCTCCGGCATCATCGAGCTGGGCGGGGCGAGGCCGAACAACACGTCGGGTGGGCACTTGTGCGAGGGCTACACGCACGGCATGAGCATGGTCATCGAGAACGTGCGTCAACTCCGCCATGAGGCCGACGACTCGTGTCCGGTCGATAGCGAAGGGCGGCGGACGCACACCTACGACTACCGAGAGGGCGGATGCCGCCAAGTGCAGAAGGCGGAACTCACCGCCAACCTGGGGTGGGCCACTCCGGCCACCACTTCGGCCATGGTCTTGCAGAAGGGATGGTGAGTGTCATGGTGAATGGTGACTACCTGGGCATGCCCCTGGCGATCGAGGATGTGGACAGCGAGAATCTCGCTTACTTCCGGTCCTGCGCGGAAGGTGTCTTCCGACTGCAGCGAGGCCGCAAGTCCGGGCTGCTGCGTTATCCGCCCACGACGGCGTGTCCGTGGACGCGCGACCGAGAATACGACTGGGTCGAGGTGGAGGGGCGCGGCACGGTTCACAGCTACGGCGAGGTTCATCACGCCATTCAACCGGCGTTTCGCGCGTTCACGCCCTATCTCGTGCTGCTCGTCGATCTGGACACGCAAAAGGGCGTGCCCAGCGAGGATGAGGCCTTACGCGTGATCGCCAACCTGGTGACACCCGAAGGCACTCTGGCTCCCCCGGATGTCGTCGCGAGCGTCGGCATCGGCACCCGGGTGCGGATGGTCTTCACGCCGGTCGGCGACGGCATCGCCATCCCCAATTGGACTGTCGACGAGTCAGCGATACAACCGGCACGCCCGTGGCGCTACCCGGAGTAAACCCTCAGCTCAGCTCAGCTCCGCTCAGAACGTGCCGTGACCCTTTTCGTCGAAATGCAGGTCGGCGAGTTGGCCGGGGCGGACTTCGAAATCCGTGCCCAGCGCCACCGAGATCTTCTGGGCGTTCCACTTCATGACGTCGAGGGTGAGTTCGATGATCTCGTCCTCGGTGAAGTGGGCCCGCACTTGGGTTCGTAACGAGTCGTCGATGGCGCCCGGCTGGGTCATCATCGCATCAGCAAGACGGAGCGCGACCTTGTGGCGCTCGCTCAGGTCGCTGGCCTCATAGCGATCGGCCTTCGCCGCCATTGTCTCGTCGAGTCCCTGTTGCCTGGCAACTGCCAAGCGCACCGAAAGTCACGTTTTGCAGTCGTGATGGTGCGCGCAACGCAACCGCACCAGTTCGGTGGTTACGGGGTCGAGATTCGACAAGCGCATTGCTGCGGCTTGCCATCGGTTCAACGCCTTGCTGAGAGCAGGAGCGGCGCGCACGCCTTCGGGAATGCGGCGGTCACGTACGATAGTCATGCGACTTCCTCCAGATCGAGAAGCAGGGGCCAGGCCAGGCTGAGGCGCTGGCGTTGTTCGATGGTCAATAGTGCGCTCACGAAGTCGGCCAGACCCTGCGGTCCGAGATGGACAGATACGGCCGCTCCCTGTTCATCGGTGAGGTTGGCCACGTCGATGACGAACTGTTCGCAGAACGCCAGACAAGCACGGTCGCGTTCGTCATACAATGTTGACGTGGGCCAGTTCCGAAGCTGGGCGATCTTCGCCTCCCCCAGTCCCGCAGCAACGGCCGCAGGGGTGCGCAGCGAGAGCGCGGCCGGGTTGCGCAACAACATGGCTACCCGCAGTCGGCACAGCTCCAGCAGCACGGGATCGACGGCTTGCCACGCCGCTTCGTGGGCATCGTCCAAATAGGTGGCCACATCGTGGTGACGGGCCAGTACCTGCACACGGGGATCGGCTACTGAGGTCACGGGCTCCATCGTACCGGGCGCAGTCACGCCGATACCGATAGTTCCGCGGCGCGCAGCAGCTCATCGGACGGACGCCCGAAGCGGAAGAAGAGCGATATGGCGACGATCGACATGGCGAACGCCACGAGATACGAAGTGCGGTAACCGCCGGCGTGATCGCGGAGCCATCCCATCGAGAGCGGACCGGCGGCAATCGACATCGATACGGCGAGCTGCGACCGACCGTAAATGCGAGGGTAGTCCCTGACTCCGAACAGCTCGGCCAGTAGTAACGGATGTAACAACAACACGTTCCCGACGCCCAGCCCGAACACTGCCGCGGCGGCCAAGATCGCGGCACGCGAGTTGGCGAACGACATGAACAGCAAGCCGGTCGCTTGGAAAAAGAGAGCCAGGAACGCGAACCGACGGGTCGAGCTGCGTTGGACGATCGCCCCTCCAAGCAAGCGACCGGCGACACTGAAGGCCGCCAGTACGGAGACGATGCGGCCCGCGGTCGCCTCGTCGGCCCTTTCCGAAGCCAACTTGACGATTTGGGAAATTGCGCCCACTTGGCCCAATAGCGCCACGGCGAAAGTCGCGGTGATGGCCACGAAGGTCAGCGTGGCGATGGCCTGGTCGAAAGGGATACCAGGGGCCACCGCGGCGGTGCCGGTCGCATTGGCCGCCACCGGCCCCACCGCGGCGCCGTCGGGGGCCAGCCCCATCGCTGCGGGCCATGGTCGCAGCAGGAGCAGCGGGATCACGATTACCCCGACGAACTGCATGACGGCAATACGGGTCATCGCCGAAGAGATCGAATGCGAACGCAACAGATGCGACGCGATCGGCGTGAGCAGGATTCCACCCATCGACAACCCCGTCGTAGCGACCGACAACGCGACCGAACGGCGCCGGTGAAACCACCGTGTGATCAGGGTGTTGGTGACGAGCACGGCCGTCGGCGTGTAGAACGCGCCGAAGAGCGCGTAGACCACGAACACCTGCCAAAGCGAAGTCACCCGCCCGAGGGCGGCTATGCACAATGACGAGCCCACCGCGCCGAGCGCAACCAGGTAGCGGGGATCCACTTGCGCGATGAGTCTGGCCACCACCAGCCCAGCCAGACCTGACGAAATCCAAAACAGGGCGGTCGCAAACGACATGGCGGTGATCGAAAAGCCGCGGCGCTGGTTGAGTACACGGAGGTAGATGGA
Source organism: Acidimicrobiia bacterium (assembly GCA_025359845.1). Classification (GTDB taxonomy): domain Bacteria; phylum Actinomycetota; class Acidimicrobiia; order Acidimicrobiales; family JANYDT01; genus JANYDT01. Next base: position 12,551 of record JANYDT010000009.1, on the reverse strand, counting down.
CAGGCCATAAAACACGAACGCCGAGGTAGCCATCAATTGCACGAACGACGCGCCGACAATCACCCATCCGTAGAACGGACGTCTGATGGGCGGGCGTGCGTTCACGGCTACGTGCTATCAGCCTGCCCCTCAACGGGGCCAACCGACGGCGCTTGCCAGTCGGGCTGGGTAGAGCAGGAAACTCTAGAGTACGCCGGTGACGACATCCACGGACGGGCTGCGACCAACTATCGGTAACTGGGGTCGGTGGGGTGCCGACGACGAGGTGGGCGCGCTCAATCACCTGACTCCTGATCGGGTTATCGCTTCGCTTCAGATCCCGACCCAAGGACGGGTGATCGCCCTCGGTAGCGAGATCGGTAAGCGCGGCGCGCTGACCGGAGGACGCAACCCGACGTGGCACGTCTCGATCTCCGTGCAGCATCCGAGTGACCATGGGCGAGGACGGGCGGAGGACACCTTGACGCTGCACACCCACGCCCACAGCCACATGGACGGATTGGCCCACATCTGGAAGGACGGCCACCTCTACAACGACTTCCCCTCCACCGAAGTCGGACGGGGTGGTGCCAACCGGTTGAGTATCGGCAATGTGGGCGGGATCGTCGCCCGCGGCATCCTTCTCGATGTGACCCAAGACGCCAACCGCACGTGGCGCGTCGGAGAACTCATCGAGATCGCCGACCTGGAACTCGCCCTCGCGGCCCACACCACGACCCTTCAAGCCGGTGACGCGGTCTTGGTGCGCACGGGCTGGTTCGATCTGTTCAAGTCGGGCGACAAGGCCTTTCATCAGGGGGAGCCCGGATTGTCGGAGAGCGCCACCGACTGGCTGGCCGCCCACGACCCCGTGCTCGTGGGTATGGACAACAGCGCCCTCGAACCGATGCCGGTCGCGGCCGGAGTCAATCCGCTTTACGTTCACGAGACCTTCCTGCGCGACCATGGCATCTACATGCTGGAGCTCCTCGACTTGGCCGAACTCGCCGCCGCCCACGTGAGCCCGTTCCTGTTTGTGGCCGCCCCGCTGAAAATCGATCGCGGTCTCGGCAGTCCAATCAACCCCGTGGCGGTGATCTGAGTGAAGACGCCTCGGGCCACCACTTCGTTCTCCGGCCACCGTCATTAATACCATCGCCGAAGCGCCGCTGGCGGGAATCCGCGTAGTCGAGCTGGGCACCGGGATCGCCGCGCCGGTCGCCGCTCGTCACATGGCCGAGTTCGGGGCCGACGTGATCAGGGTCGAGTCGCGCCGCCGCCCCGACTCGCTGCGGGCCAGCGCGGCCGGATGGGTGCCGCCCGACTACGACCCCGAAATCCGTCAAGACACGATGGCCGCTCAGAACTTTGCCTCCGCGGGCAAGCGCAGCATCGGCCTCGAAATCGACAGTCCCGACGGGTACGCCGTCTTCGCCAAGCTGGTGGCCGCTTCGGATGTGTTTATTACCAACCTCAGCGCCGATGTGCTCCCCCGTTTAAAGATCAGCTACGAAGCCATTCGGGCCATCAAGCCCGACATCATCTACATCAGCATGACCGCGTTCGGCGACAGCGGTCCATACCGTTCGTATCGCACGTGGGGCCAGAACCTCTCGGCCATTTCCGGCATCGACCGAATGATCGGGTGGCCCGATCGCGACCCGGTTCAAGTCGGGTTTGCGTACCCCGACTACGTATCGGCCCAAGCTGGCACCGTGGGCATCCTCGCCGCGCTGGAGCGCCGCGACCAGACCGGCCAGGGTTGCCACATTGAGTTGCCGCAATACCATATGGCGTTGGCCTGCATCACCCCGGCGATCGTGGAGTTCGGCCTGCGGGCAACGAGTCCCACCCACAATGGCAACCGCCACGTTGGGCGGGCTCCGCACGGTGTCTATCCGTCGCGGGGCGAGGACCGATGGGTGGCGATCTCGGTCCGAGATGACGAGATGTGGTCGGGCCTGTCCGGGGCCGAGGGGCTTGAGGGGTTGGTGGCCGATGACCGTTTCCGCACCATCGCGGGAAGGGAATTGCATCAGACGGAACTCGATGAACGCGTCGCCGCCTGGACCAGTGCCCGTACCGACTGGGAGGCCGCCGCCGAACTCCAACAGGCCGGAGTCGCGGCCGCGCCTGTGCTCGATTGTTGGGACCTGTTGGGCGATGCGCAGTTGGCCGCCCGAGACTTCTTTCGGGTCCTCCCCAGCGCCCGCTTCGGCGCCGAACTCGTCTTCGGGCCTGCGGTCGTCTTGTCGGACACGCCGTCGGCGCTCAAACGGGCCGCCCCGGCCCTGGGTGAGCACAGCCGCGACATCCTTCGCGACGTCCTCGACCTCGACTGGCCCGAGATCGATGGACTGATCGCATCGGGAACGGTTCATGCCATGGCCCGCGATGACGTGCGCTTGGAGCGTCCGTACCTGCACTGGATCGACAAGGTGATGCGCTTACCGTGGCCGAAGGCCGGCTTCGACCCGGCCCGCCTGTTCATGGAACGACTGGACGAAGAGACCGCCAGTCTCAACGCGGTATCCGAAACTGCCGTCCCTATTGAGGCGGGTTCGCCTTGACCGGCTTGGCCATGCTGAGCGGGGTGCGCGTGCTCGACCTCGGCGGCGGTGAGGCCTTGAGCTATGCCGGGCGGATGTTCGCCGATCTGGGCGCAGACGTGATCCTGGTCGAGCCTCCTGATGGCGGACCGGCGCGCCGGGTACCGCCGCTCGTGATGACGCCGGTCGGCGAGGTCAGCACCCACTTCGTCGCTATGGCGGCAGGGAAACGCTCGGTTACTCTCGCCCTCTCGTCGCCTCAGGGGCGAGAGCTTTTGCGGCGCCTGGTCGAACGGGTCGACGTGGTGCTGAGCACCGAGCCGGTAGGGCGCCTCGAGGCGTTGGGCTTGGGCTACGAGGATCTCCGACAAATCAACCCGCGGTTGGTGTTCACCTCCGTGACTCCCTTTGGCCGCAGCGGGCCGAGGCGGCGCTGGCTCGGCTCCGATCTCGTCGGCTGGGCGGTAAGCGGCGCGTTGCCCAGCGTGGGCGACGCCGATCGCGCCCCTCTGGCGCCGGCCGGTGGGCTGGCCGATATGACCAGCGCGATGAACGCCTCGGTGGGCACGCTCGTCGCGCTCCGGGTCAGGCGCCGCACCGGAATGGGCCAGATGGTCGACATCTCCCAACAGGAGGCGGTGCTTAGCGTCAGTATGGAAGCCAGTCCGGCTTACGTGATGGACACTGGCGCGTGGCAGGAGCGTCGCGGCAAGCGCCGGGCGACGCCCCCGATGGGCCACTACGCGACCAAGGACGGTGCCGTCACGATCGTGGCTTTTACCCCTTGGCAATGGGACGCGCTGGCCGAATGGATCAGCGATGAGACCGGCATCACCGAAGTTACCCTCGACCTCTTCAAAGGCACTCCCGCCGATCGCGCTCCTTACGTCGAGGCCATCGACGCCTGGGTGGAATCACTGACAATGCGCTACTCGAAGCAGGCCTTCGCCGAGGAGGCGCAGCGTCGCGGCATTCCGTCCACCCCCGTGAACTCAGCGGCCGACCTGTTTGAGGATCCCCATTTACGAGCCACCGGCGGGTGGACCGAGATCGACGGCGGCGCCCTCGGTCCATTGCGATTTCCCGTCCCTCCGCTGCGCTTCGACGGCCAGACTTCGACAGTCGGAGCCGTGCCGGCGCTCGGGGCCCACAACCGGGCCGTCTTTGTCGACGAACTCGGCCTAACCGAAGAAGACCTTCAGCCGCCCGTGCCCCCGCCCCCGCCTCCGCCCCCGTTCATGTAGCGAGAAGGTCACGCACGGGCGCGCCCACCTGCTACATGAACGCGTCGGAGCCACTAGAACTTGGGCATGATCACCCGCGACACACCGTTCTCTGCGGAGGACGACGGCTACCACCAGCCGACAGACAACCCACTAGATCTGGAGACGAACTGGTGGGCCTTCAACGTGGCCGAGCGTCGAATCGGGGGCTGGCTTCATGCTGCGTACTACCCGAACCGGGCCACGGTGACCTGGCGGGTGTTCGTGTGGGACGACAAGGGGGCCGACCCGAGCCGACTCGCGTACTACAAGAAGGTGGAAGACGCGCCTATGCCGGCCGATCCGGACCTTCGCAATATTGCGTTTCCCCAAGGCGGCTATCAACTAAAGATGTTGACACCCTTGATGGACTACCACGTTACCTACCAAGACGCCGAACGCCACTTTGGAATCGAATTCGAGCATCGCAGCGTGCATCCGCCGCATCGCTTTACCCCGGGTGAGGCGCCGTGCCTGACGAATCCTCATATCGACCAGCTCGGCCGGATGACGGGAATACTCACGTTGCACGGCGAACGCATCGCCATCGACTGCTTCTCGGTGCGCGATCGTACGTGGGGCCCTCGTGAAGGGGCCCACGCGGCGAGCCAGAAGCCCGAGTACGTTCGCGGTGAGACGAGCGTGTTGCACCGGGGTGGCCCGCGATGGCGAGAGATCGAACGCGAGCGCGGTCGCGGCCGGATCCAATACATCTTCGGCCATACCGACGCGTCGACAGGGTTCTTGAGTTTCGTGCGCCCCCAAGATGGCGACGCCAAGGGGTGGTCGCCCTTGAACATGGGCTGGTTGCTCAAGGACGGGAGCTTCACCCGGCTCGATAAGACCAAAAGCGCGATGCGAAATTACCGGAATAAAGACACCGGTTGGAGCGAACATATGGAGGTCGTGCTGGTCGACGAGTCGGGCCGATCGATGGAGGCTGAGGGCTTCGCAGTCAGCCACATGTGCGAACACGGCAGCGGCGCCAACGCACTCTTCCGGTGGGAATACGACGGAAAGGTGGGCTGGGGCGAAGACCAGGACGGTTGGCGCGTCCCCCACTTCTCCCGTCTCGTTCAGGCCCTGCGGGCCTCGAAGTAGTTCGAAGCTCGCGTTTACCGGAACACGGGGGGGTCGTTGCGGCGGGGCTCGCCCTTGCGATCATCGGACGGCTTGTTGCCGATGTGGGTGTACGCCAATCCGTTCTGCAGGCCCATCGACGGCGTCATGTCCAACGACTCCCAGATGGCTCGAATAGTGCCTTGGATGCCGATCGGGTTGCGCGCCGCGATCTGATCGGCGATGTTGCGGGCCCGAGAGCGAAGGTCGGCGCGCTCCACGACTTCGCTCACGAGGCCGATCCGCAGGGCCGTGCTGGCGGTGATGCGTTCTTCGGTGCCCATCAGGGCCCACCGCAGCACTTCGCCCAACGGAACCCCGCGATGCAGCATGCCGATGGGTTCGAGAGCTGACACGATGCCCCCATTGGCGTGCGGATCGAAGAACACCGCGTCGGTCGAGCAGATCACGATGTCGCACTCGTTTATGAAGTACTGACCCCCGCCCGCGCACATGCCGTGAATGGCGGCAACGACCGGCTTCCAGACCTTGTTGTGGCGGGGACCGAGGCTTTCGCCCGGATCGACTTGGTTCCAGACGTTCTGATCCGCCCACCAGCGACCCTCTTTGATATCGATCCCAGTGCAGAACGCCCGGTCTCCATTGGCCTGCAGCACGGCGACATGGACGTCGTCGGTATCGCGCACAAATCCCCACACTTCCTTCATCTCCTTGGCCATCGTCTCGGTGAAAGAGTTGAGTCGATCGGGCCGGTTGAGGGTGATGGTTGCGACGTGCTCGTTTACGTCGAACTCGATGGTCTCATACGCGTTGGTCATGGACCGAGACCTTACGGCCTGTGTTGGTCGTGCCTCTTCGGGTCGAGTTGGGCGAGGACCTTCGCTAGGGCCTGATCATGAGGTCGAGGACCGAGGTAAGGAAACACTCGAATCGTCCGAACGTGGTCGGGAACGCCTTCCGGTTGGTCATCGACACACACGACGCCGGCCCCCGAGGGCAACGGTGGCAGGCCCCACTTGCCGTCAGCGCCGCGTTCCTTGAAATGGTACGAGCTGATCAGATCACCGATTCCCACACGCGCCGCAACCCGTTCCGAATACTCCGCGCCGCCCGCCGACCAGATGCGAACCTCGACATCTCGGGCGATCAGCTCGGTCAGAAGCTCTCGAGCGAACGGCCGGAGATGCGTTCCGGCCATCGAGTCGACCAGGCAGCCGTCAAGGTCGAAGCACCACACCTCAGGCACGGGACACCCGGAAAGGGCGTAATGAGGTGAAAGAACAGTTATTCCGGCGGCGGTCTCGTATGCTGGTCGTCGCGCGCACTGAACCTCGTAGCCCGAAGGATAACCGAAGTGACCACATTCGACGAAGACCAGTCCATCCGGGTACCCAAAACTTATGAAATTGTGGCCGAGCGCCTCCGCCGACAGATCGTCAGCGGCAAGCTCGCCATCGGCGACCGCCTGCCGCCCGAAGAAGATCTCACGGCGACCTTCGGCATCGCCCGCACGACGCTCCGGGAGGCATTGCGGGTTCTCGAGTCTCAAGGCTTGATCGAGATCCGACGCGGTCGCGGCGGTGGTCCGGTGGTAACCCAACCCAGCGTGGCGCCCCTGGCTCAAGGCCTGGCAATGGCCCTGCAACTGCAGAAGACGACACTCGCGGATTTTGATCTGGCCCGGCAATTCATCGAGCCGACCGTCGTCGCCCATCTCGCCCTGACGCATACCGCCCGAGACATCGAGTCTCTACGCGCCGCCGTCGAGCGAGCATCCGACGCGGCCGAGGCCAACAACAGGGAAGCGTTTGGCACCGCCGCGGCCCGATTTCACGAGACCATCCTCGAAACATCGGCGAACAACACGTTGGCCACCCTGTCATTGCTCCTTCAGGAACTGGTGCAGGGGTACTACTACCGCTCGACGCTCCTATCCGACCAGCCCAAAATGCGCCGCGCCGTTCGCTCGTATCGCAAACTTATCGACCTCATCGTGGCCCGCGACGCCAAAGCGGCCCAGGAACACTGGCGCAAACAAATGGCCTTCACCATTTCTGACCAAGACGGCACCCGCTTGCTCGACATGTACAGCGACGGGGGCTGAGTGGGCGTCAATCGTGCCAAATTGAGTTCATTCCCAATGTAGGTTAAGATTTACTGAGAATCGACATGACAACGGGAAGAACAACTACGTGAGCGACGCCTGGAACCAGAGACTCGGCTTCTGGTGGATCGCCGAAGACCATCCGCAAAGTCCCGCCGTGGTCGCCTCCCCCGAAGGTCCGCGCACCTATTCGGAGTTGGCCGACGGCGCCCATCAGCTGGTCCACCTGTTTCGGGCCAGCGGAGCCAAGGCCGGCGACCCCGTAGCTGCGTTGCTGCCCAACGGCCTGACGATGGTCGAAGTTTCTCTCGCATGTCAAGAATCCGGGCTGCTGTTCCTTCCCCTCAACAATCACCTCACCGCCATCGAACTGGCCGCCATCATCGAGCACTCGGGCACGCGTGTGCTCGTCATCGGTGCCGCCTTCGCGAACGCCCTGGCCGAACTCGACGCCACCGGCCTCGAACTCACGATCTTTTCGGTCGGTCCGATTGAAGGCATCGCCGAACTCGCCACGATCCGGAGCCAATACCCGACTTCCATTCCTGAGGAGCGCATCCCGGGCGGACTGTTCGTCTACACGTCAGGTACCACCGGTAAGCCGAAGGGTATTCGGCGCGCGCTCCCCAAGGGCAGCCCCGAAGAGGCGGCCAACGAAGGCGCCCTCTTCGGCCGCGCTTTCGACTTTCGCCCCTTTGATGGGCCGATGCTCATCTCGACGGGCATGTTTCACGGGGGCTCCCACGCCTACTTCATCGGGGCCTTGCATGTCGGTCACGCGCTGGTGATCATGGAACGCTTCGACGCCGAAGAATCACTGCGCCTCATCGAGCGCCACAAGGTTCGGTCGGCCTACATGGTGCCCACCCAGTTCAGTCGCCTCCTTCGTCTTGCCCCCGAAATTCGGACCAAGTACGACGTTTCGTCGCTCCACTCCGTCGTCCATTCGGCGGCGCCGTGCCCGCGCGAGGTGAAGCAAAAAATGATGGACTGGTGGGGACCGGTCGTGTGGGAGACCTACGGCGGCATGGAGGGTCCGGCCACCATCGCGAAACCCCACCGTTGGCTGGAGAAGCCGGGCACGGTAGGACGAGCGATCCGGGGCGTGCGAGTGTCAATCCTCGATGACGACGGGCACGAACTCGAGGCCGGAAAAGTCGGCAACATCTACATCGAAAACGGCGTCGGGTTCGCCTATCACAACGACTCAGCCGAGACGGAGAAGGCTCATAACGGCAATCGATTCACCATTGGCGATATCGGACACCTAGACGCCGATGGCTATCTCTTCATTTCCGATCGAGCCAAAGACATGATCATCACGGGCGGAACCAACGTGTATCCCATGGAAATCGAAGCCGTCCTGACCGGTCATCCGGCCGTGGCCGACGTCGCCGTGATCGGTATACCTGACGCCGACTGGGGCGAATCGGTCAAAGCCATCGTCTTGGCCGCGCCCGGGGTCGAGGCCGGTGACGCGCTGGCCGCCGAACTCATCGCTTTCTGCAAGACCAAGCTGGCCAGCTACAAGTGTCCTCGCTCGGTCGACTTCCGGCTGCAACTGCCTCGCACAGAAGCCGGCAAGTTGTACAAACGCCAGCTACGCGACGAGTACGCGACAATGACGAATTCCGCCTGAGAAGCGCACGCCGGAACAAGGATGTTCAGCGGCGCCCTCCAACCATCACCTCACCCAAAGGAGCGCCAGCCATGGCCACCGAGACCCATAAAGCCTTCCAAGTTGACGCCGAACTCGAAAAGGAATTCCAGAAGGCCATACAACACGACCTCACCGACGCAGACATCAAGCGGGCCGAACTGCTCTTGGGCATCGATACCGCTTCGAAGCAACGGGAGCTGAATGCGGTGGCAACCCCCGATGCGCTTCGCAACTGGGCGATGGGCGTGGGCGACGACAATCCCCTCTATACGGATGAACACTACGGCGACGCCACGAGGTGGGGGTCGCAAATCGGGCACGGAACTCTGGTTGGTCATATCAAGACGCCGATGCTGGGTGATCCGATTTCCGACGAGATCAAGAAGCAGACCAAGAGCTTGTTCCGCGGCGTGCACGTGTTCGTGTCGGGCGGAACATGGGACTGGTACCGCCCGCTGCGACCGGGCGATCGCTTGTTCTCCTTCAATGGAGAAGAGAGCCTCGAAACCAAGTCGTCGGAGTTCGCCGGCCGTTCGGTCATCCAGATCCGCCGCGATGTTGCCATCAACCAGCGCGGCGAAGTGGTCGGCGTCTACCGCATCATTCGTGTGCTCACGGCCCGCAATGCCTCGCGCGACAAGGGCAAGTACGCGGACATCGAACCTACGCACTACACCGATGCCGACTACGAGCGCATCGATGCGGTTTACGAACAGGAGAAGCCGCTCGGGGCCGAGAAGCGCTTCTGGGAGGACGTGAACGTTGGCGATGAGATGAAGCCCATGGTCAAAGGTCCGTTGACCGTCACCGAAATCATTGCCTTCCACGCCGGTGGGTATGGCTTCGTGCCGTACGGACTGCGGGCATCGCGGCTCGGTTACCAGAACCGCAAGCGCATCGCCCCGTTCTATGTCAAGAACGAGCAGGGCGTTTACGACGTGGCCCAGCGCCTGCATTGGGATTCGCAATGGGCAAAGGCGATTGGTAACCCGATGGCCTATGACTACGGCGTCATGCGCCAAGCCTGGTTCTACCACCACGTGTCCGACTGGGCCGGCGACGACGCCTGCATCGAGCGTTTGGAAGACTCGATCCGCAAGTTCAACTACCAGGGCGACACCCAATTCCTCACCGGAAAGGTGGCGGGTAAGCGGATCGAGAACGGACGCCATCTCGTCGAACTCGAGATGCACATGGTCAACCAACGCGACCTCGAAACCGCCTACGGTACCGCCACCGCCAGCCTGCCTTCACGCGAAAGCGGCCTGGGCGGTTTCCCGGCAGTCCCCCCCGATTTGGAGCGCAAAGCGGCCGAAATGTTCGCCCGTCACAACGAGCTAAGCGCGAAGAAGCGCAGAGCCTGAGTTGCGAGGCGGCGGGCTCCGACTACCTCTGGGCCCGCGGCCGGCTACTCCATCTGGTCGAACTTCGGTGCCCGAAATAGGCTCAGGGCCATCTGGCGCGCCGCCTTCAGACTGTTTCGTACATCGCCTGATACCTTCGACGTGCCGGTTCGTTCCTGGGTGCAACGGATCGGTGTGTAGTGAATCTTTTTGTGCAGTTTGAGGGCGTGCACGATCGTTTGAAACGGCAGCGAGAATTGTCGATCCTCAAGCTGCAACTCCTCCAATACTGACATCTTCACGACGCGCAATGAACTCACATCGTTGACCCAGTGTCGAAACCGTAGATACAAAACAATATGAAAGAGGTTGTTGCCGAGCCTTTGATGCCAGCGCATCTGACGGTCGCGGACACCGAAGGTGATGTCGGCGGTGGGGTCGAAACCGGCGACCAACGCTCCTACGGTCTCCATGACGTATTTGTTGCCGGCGTCGAGAAACAATACCCACCCCGCGAATCCGATCGCCCGGAGGTGATCGATGGAGGCGAGACAGGGTCCGTCGTACCCACTCGACTCGGCTTTGACCACCGTCGCCCCGGCCAGCTCGGCCAGCGTTGCGGTGTCGTCGGTGTTCTTCGGATCGAGGCCGACGACGATTTCATTGATGCCGATAGCCCGAAGTCCTTCGATTACGGCGACGATGCTGGCGGCTTCGTTGCGGCACGGAATCAAGGCCACGACGGAAAAGTTTGCGATCTCGATGATCAGCACTTCCTAACAGTAGAATTGGGATCCACCATATTTCCAGGGAGCCCCTTGCCAGTCGACACCCCAACCGAGGCCACGGGCCTGCCTAGCGACATCATCGCCTGGATCGAGAGCGAGACAAGATCCTCGGTCACCGCTTCCCGGCGGGTGCCGGGGGGCAACAACCGTGAAGCCTGGTTCATCGACCTCGAATCCGGCGCCCGCACTCAAGAGACGTTCCTTCGTTACGACCGTCGCCCCGCTACCGACATTGCCATCTTCTGGCCCCTTCAGGTTGAGGCCAAGATCTTCCGAGCGCTTTACGGCACGGGCGTGACCGTCCCCCGCATTCTGGCCGTCCACCCCGAAGCCCAGGCCGTACTGTCTGAGCGGGTCCAAGGCGAAACGTGGTTCTACCGAATCGCCGATCCCGACGAACAGGTGGCGGTGGCCCAGGACTTCATTCGTAATCTCGCCGCCCTGCATCTCATCGACCCAAAGACGCTCCACATCGCAGAGCTCGGTCCGGTCCTGACGCCCTCCGAACACGCGCTGATTGAGGTGGCCACCATCCGCCGGCGAGCGACCAACGCCGACGGCCAGATCGATCCTTTTCTCGAAGTTTGCCTGGACTGGCTCCGTGACAACGTGCCCGCTTACGACGGACGGTCGGTCCTTGTGCAAGGCGACACCGGTCCGGGCAACTTCATGTATCACGACGCGAGGGTGACCGCCGTGGTCGATTGGGAGCTGGCTCATTTTGGCGATCCGATGGACGACATTGCCTGGCTCTCGCTGCGCACTGTGCAAGATACTTTTACCCATTTGCCCGACCGCCTTGCGGAGTACGAGAACCTGACGGGTTTTTCGATTGACGAAGCAAGGGTTTGGTACTACCGCGTGATGGCCGAAGTGCGCCTCGCCGGCCAACCCAACGGAATCGGCACTCATCGGCTGGCTGACGTCGCCCGCCACGGTGGCGATGCCGCCAATTCGTTGATTTACGGCATTCTTCATCGCCGCCTCCTGATCCAAGCCTTTGCCAAGGCCGCCGGTTTCTCATTGGAGACGCATACCTACGAAAGTGCCGGCGACGGGCCCCTCGCCGACACTCTCGACGCCATCGCCGAAACGTTGCGCACGGTCGTGGAACGAGCCGGTGATCCGTTGGCCGTCGCCCGAGCGAAGGGCGCCGCTCGCCTCGTCCGACACGCTCGGGCCCTCGACGCCGACGGCGCCCGCCTGGCCGCGGAGGAATACGCTGAGTTGGTCGAGCTCCTCGGTCATGACCCAGGGTCGTTGTCTGCGGCCCGGGCGGACTGGGTGAGCGCCGTGCGCCATGGTGCTATCGACGTTTCCGTCTACGTCGCGCGGCTCTGGCGTCAGATGCAACGCGACGACTTCTTGGCCCGCAACGCGTCGGGCGCGCTGCGCCGCCGGACGTGGCCCCCACTACGTTGAATTGCCAGATTCCGCTACCAGGAGACGTGAAATGACCGCAAACGCACCCACGCCCCCGTTCGATAACGGGACGATCGTCGATGCCGGCACGGATTATGTCCGCGCCTCGATCGTCGGTGGCGTCGGCATCATCGAACTCAACCAGCCGGAGCGGCGTAACGCCCTTCACGCCGAGATGTATGACGCCGTACCCGACCTGATCGGGCGTTACGAATCTGATCCGGCCGTCGGCTCCATTCTGCTCTCCGGAGCGGGCGAGGGGTTCTGTGCCGGCGGTGACGTGCAGGCGGGCGTCAGCCGATCCCGGTCGCAGAACCCTCCCCCGCCGAGCGACTTGGCCCACGATGCCCGGCTGGTTCTAAGG
>JANYDT010000223.1 GCA_025359845.1 Acidimicrobiia bacterium | reverse complement strand
GACCTCGTGGCGCAATGAAATGACGTCAGCCACCATGGCGTCAAGTTCGGCCTGGACCCGACGGGCCCTTGCGACCACTATCTCCCCTTCCTCCGTGAGGCGCCCCGCCGACCGGTCCACCAGGGTCGCTCCGAGAATTCTCTCCAGTCGCGCTATGTGTGCGGAGACGTTCGACTGCACCGTATGCAACCTCGACGCGGCCGCCGAAAAGGTACCCGTTTCGCTCACGGCGATCAACGCGGCCAGCTGTCGGAGGTCCATCGCTAAGAGTGATGGTAGCCAACGCTGGGAGCTACGCGCTCCTACGCGATGCCGAAGACGTTGCGGATCGCGGCGACCGACGTCAAGGAGCGTGAAGACACCATCGCCATCACGTGTTGCGGCAGTAAGCCTTGCGACCAGGCTGCCAGGCTTCGTTCGTCAAGGGCCACGTCGGGCCAATAGTTCAGAGTGGGAACGACGTCGGTGTGATATTGGCATGCCTCGTCGCCCAGGACCGCATCGCAGTAAAGGCCGTACAGCGTGTATTCGCTGACCGTGCGGAGCGGATAGAGTGCCTCCTGCCATGGTGCCCCGTGGCCAACTTCGAGCGCCCGGTGCAGACGCTGCAGGTTGTCGCGGCGCCAAACGGCCAGGGATGTGACGTAGTTGGTCTGATAAGGCTCAGGGAATCCGACCCCGAGCAGCGAACTTGTCGCTTCAAACCACGAGGTAGTCATCGGACCGCGCAGCGCGGGACCGATCTCTCGGAACATCGGCACTCTTCCGTCTCGTATCCAGCTCGCAGGGTCCCACGGCCGTACAAAAAAGGTGTCGGAATCGGCGAAGATGTAGGCGTCCTGCGGCGCGAACTGATCCGCCGAAAGCTTCACGATTTGCTGAACCATCCAGCCCCTCACGGGTCGTCCAGACCAACGCCACCACCACTTCGGCCGAAACGGGACTTGATGAAGGAATGCGGGAAGAACGTCTTGCTTCAACACGAGTTCGGTACGAGTGGACCGAAGACTCCGGAAGAGTTTGGCATCGCGTTCATCGATAATCAGGTAGTGCTTCACGCTGGGCGCGAGATATCGCTCACAGCTCTCGACCAGCAGACGGCAACGCTCAAAGTCGCGCGAGAAGCTCGGCGTCAGCAGCGCCCACGACGTCACGCCAACTCCTCCGCGGGCACCCGGCTGAGGGGCACAAGCCCTCCCGCCACCCCACAGCAAAGCGCGGCGATAATGGCCGGAGACCAGTCCTGGAACCCGACATCACCAAAAGTTTGGACCAAGTACGCGATTATGCCTGCGACCGCCCATTGAGCCGACGAGCGGATGAGAGGATGTCGGGAGCGCTTGAGGGACGCAGTGGCGCAGTAGACGGCGGCGATCCACGTCAACGAATACAACGATGCGGTCGGCCCCCCTCCGAATGCCCAAAGACCGAGATAACTATTATGGGGAATATAACGATACTGCGGAAAGATCTTGGAAATATCATCGCCGACCACGTACTCGACATACTCGTGTCCGGCCCCAACACCGATCACGGGACTTTGAAGGTAGGTGACGAACAAATTGTAATTCTCGACGTCGCGCGTTTGACTTGATCGATCGTTCTGAAATAGCACTGAATTCACCATTTTAGCGGGGTAGAAGACCCGAGCATTAGATTTCATGCCTATCGCAAAATAGATACCGATGAGAGGAGCAATCGCCAACAGCGTGGTACCCAGCTTGCGTTTCATCTGGCGGTCAGACGTAGCGATCACGTAGGCCAGCGCGCCGGCGACGCCGACCCATACGATCCGGCGCCCATTGAGATTCATCACCAAGAACATCAAGGGCCCGACCCAGAGCAGCTGGCGACGGGTCGCTGCATCTCGGTAGGCGAACCACTTCGCCCCCAGCATCGCGAGTACCAAGGCATACATCACGGAATCACTGTGAGTACCGACGTAAGCTGGCAGCAAGCCATGTGGTTTCGCCACTACCAAGTAGAACCACAAACCTGTGAAGGCCTTGACGACGGCTCCCCAGATCACCATTCGTTCGATGCGACGCAACACGGTCGGCGTGATGATGGCGCTGACCGTCACGGCTAGACACGGCATCCAAACGGCCTGGCGCACCTGCCAGAGCGATTGGCGCCAGTTTCCGCCCCCATACACGCCGTGCACCTCATGCCAAAGGATCGCGGCGAGCGAGATCAGCGCCGCCCGAAGAAAATATCTCGGCGGAACACCAACCGTCACGCCGCTCTTTGCGCCCCGGTTCGATCTCATGACCAGCGCCGAAACCGCTCGCATGGTACTCAATGCAAAAACAAGATCGAGGGCTGAAAATGGAAGAGGTTTAAGGTTTTCGAACAGCAGCTTTCCCAGTGGCAAGAAGGGAGACTTCCACATATCATCGGCGGGGCGATTGCCGGGATTGTCGAGGGCCAATACGAGAAACAGCACCCCGGGTATGATCCACTCGAGCGGGACCCTCGTCAACATTATGTAGCCGAGAACGGCCGCGAGAAGAAGCAGGGCAAAGAAAGGTCCGGCGAATAGGACGACCAACACCCCGACCGGCACGACCCCGAAGAAAAACTTCCAGGTCTCCCACTGCATTAGCGCCGCTCGACGAATGGGTCGCCGCTTGACCCGCCACCGGGGGCCGTACGTCGGCAGGGGACCGCCCATCTCACCGGTCGGCCCCATGGCGCTTTGCACGGTCCTATCCCCGAAGAGTGGCTCTCGTCCACGCATCACAAGAGTCTCGGATACAGCCAGCGCATCGCCGCCATGAAGAACATCGAGAACAAGAACCACCAACCCAGTGCTCTGGGCATACCGCGCTCCGGGTCGCGCCCCGCGGCCATCGCGGGGAACAAGATCGTGAAGATTATCGGCGAAAGGAGGAGAAACTTCACCATCGGGCGACCATCCCCCACTTCCGTGGACGAATGCGCCATGATCGGAGATTATGCGGACGGCAACGATCCCCTGTCGAGCAACCCAGCCCGGTGATGTTCTGAATGTCCTTGCTCTTGCGATAGCCCGGCGGTGGTGTGTCGCTGTTGACCTGACTTCGGGCGCGTTCGTGCGCATACATGAGCCGTCGTCGTCCGAAACCGCACTGGAACCGTTCGACTTGGCTCGAGCCCGGGCCAAGGTCGCTTTCAGCGACCTCGTGAACGAGCAACCCGAGTATGTCGCTGTCGAAGCCCCATTGCAACGGACTGGAAGTCTTCGTCCTCGGGCCGCCGAGAAATATCTCAAGGCCCTCCTGCACCCCCGCTCGCAGCCCATTCTCGGCCTGCTCGGCCCGTCGGCACCTTGGTGGGAGGTAACCGGTCACCAGACCGTCGCTTTGATCGAACCAGAGACCCGGCCGGTTTTGACCAATGATGCGCGCGGACTGCGCTGCTCCTTTGGCTGGAAGGGTCAAAAGCAGTGGCTGCCGGTCGCCGACGCTCGACTTCTCCAGCGCCTTCCCCGCACCCCACGCCATCCCTCGGGCGCGGCCCACATCGAAGATGTCCTCGGGTTTCGGCCCGCGCGCATCGTCGTAACCCTCACGCCACCGCGGGGAAGCCAATGCCACAAAGTTGCGTCGGGTTTTCTTCCTCGGTGACCGAAGGGGCACAAACCTCACGGTTTGCCTTCAGGTAACTCGCGGGTAACTACGGCCGGGACGCCACTGACAAAGGCGTTCGGCGCAACATCCTTTGTCACCACGGCTCCAGCCGCGACCACTGCGCCACGACCGACTCGCACCCCGGGCAAGATTGTGGCGCCGACCGCCACCCAAGCGCCGTCTTCGATCACTACCGACTGGCCCGTCGCTTGCGGTGAGCACCGCCACGACGAGTCGCCCATTTCATGAGATCCGCTGTAGATCTTCACGAACGGACCGATCGTTACCTGGTTACCTATGTGTACCGGCCCGTCCAGGTTGATCGTGACGTTCGTACTGATGAGGGTCCGCTCGCCGATGTGCAGCTTGGCACTGAAGCCCGGTCGGCCGCTCGCCAACTCTATGTTGTCCATAAGGAAAGCGCTCTTCGCCACATCAAGTCCGGCCAGACGATACACGTGGGCTCGGACGTACCCGCTGGCGAACTGCGGGAGACAACGGCAAAGGAGGTTGGCCGCCCGATAGCGCACGTGGGTGCTGGATTTGATGTCGCGCAGGAACCCTTCGATCGTCGCCCGCTTCACCATGTCAACCCTCCAAATGATGAAACATGCTTTGGCCACGATGGCGCAAGAACCGATATGCGGCGGCCGTCAGTAGCGGGCCCGTCGGTTACACCGTCGACAACCCGGTGTATGGCGAAAAATTCACGAGCCGGTGCGTTTCGTGCACCAACCTCGACCTGAACGTCGATCGGACCACCTGCCAGTTTCCCAGCGGCTGTGAGCATGGCCACCTCGACGCCTCGGCCCATGGCCCGGCAGGAAAGCACGAACGTGTCGAGCTTTCGTCCCACGACGACAAAGGCCCCGACTACCCCGTAGTCGCCGAAGCGGTCCCGCGCCGCGACGAGGCGCACTGCGATGCTCGGGTCACCGATGATCGCCGCCAGTGTCGCCTCCGAGTGACGCGGTTGATGGAGGGTGAATTGATTCGTCTTGGCCACGAGTTGCGCGAGTCGAGCGAGGTCGTCGGGCGCCGGCATGAACATGGCGACTTCGAGACGGAGCGTGTCAAGGTACTGCTCATGGGTCAACGTGCTGCGCGCCACGCGGCGTTGCCGCTCGGCCCCGTAAGAGTTGGCCCGAGTCAGGTCGTCAGTGGTCGGCGGGAGGCGATCCAAGAAGCCGTCCTTGGTGATCATGGCTATCCAATCGGAGGGGTCTTCTGGAAAGGCGACTGCTCTAACCCCGGGCAGCGCCGAGACGACCGAGTCGCGCTCCATTGGCGAATCGTCGATGAACACCACTGATTCGAGCCCCAAGTTGAACTCCGCAACCATGTCATCGATGTTCTCAGCTTTGGGTTTCCAATTGACTCGCCAGGCCGATAGGTGTTCTTGACGCAACACCATCTCGCGGCGGCCAAAGGCCCGCCATACTTCTGGCTCATTGTTTTTGGATGCCAAGGCCAGCACGAGGCCGGCCCGACGCAACTCAATCAGGTACTGCTGGAAACCTCGATAGGCCTCGCCCGGGCCGTTGTCAAGTATGTCGACACGCTCGGGCCCGACCTCACCAACGACACCGCCCCATAAGGTGTTGTCGGCATCGACGACCACGACCTTGCGGGCTCCAAAACGGGCCAGCGAGACAAGTCGCGCTACCTGTTCGGCGAGGATCGAAAAGGCGACCTCGCTCCACGGTATACGCGCCGAGTACCACCGCCGCGGATCGAATGTGGCCCCGGTCGAGAGCCCACGAACGACATCTTCGGCGTCAGCCACAAGCACTCCGGGATGAATCGTGAGCGCGGCGCGGGCGGCTTCGCGCGCCGCGTACGCGGCCGCCGCAACACCCAGCGGGTTGGTCGCGTCGCCGACGCCCAAAGGCCTGACCATCGGCAACGCGGGGAGCACAAATACCAGCATTGCCGACCACTTCGCCGCCGCCGCGGCGGCCACCCCCGCCATTTCGACGAGAGGCTCCACGTACCCGTCGAGCGCGCCGTCGAGCGGCAGCGCTGCTCCCCCCCAGAGATCCTCGAGGGAGGGCCAGACGACGACAAGATCGGGCCTGAACCGGGCCGTGGCGCTCATGGGGTCGAGAAACTCGGAGGTCACCTGGCCGAACTGACCTACAAAAAAGGTGGGGGCAAGGTCTGCTTCTTCCATTGCCATACCGAGGTAGGGCGTAATCGGATCCACCGTGAAGGTGGAGAGCAGCGCGGTTCGGGTCCGGGCCGGTCGGCCACCGCGCTCGACCTCCTTCCAGCCGAGACGGCGCGCCAGGAGCGTTGGTGGCGCGATCATACGACGACCCCCTTCGTTCTGAGGATGGCGCGTAGCGCGGCGACCGACGTGACTTCGCGCATCTCGGACGTGCTCAGAAGCACATCGAACATCTCCTCCACCCCCGAAACGACCGAAAGATGGGCCAAGCTGTCCCAATTGGTGACGTCGGCGCGCAACGTCGCATCAGTGAGATACGAAGGATCGACTTCGAGTATGAGTCCCAGTAACTCTTCGAGGTTCACGCGATCTCCACCACGTTGATACTCCAGGGCTGCACCGAGACCGTCGCATTTCCAGTTGAAATGGCCGAGAGCGTCGGACCGAGAAAGCCCGGCTTCGACCCATCATAGGAGAATTGGCGAAGCCGCACGTCGGCTCCGGCTGGAACGCAACCCTTGGTCCGTAGCGAAATCGAGAGTGTGGTTGCTGGAGAAAAATTGAGCACCACCGCCGACATCTTTCCTCGTTCGTCGACGGAAGCAAACACGGATGCGTTGCTCGGATCACTCGAAGTGGACCTAACCGACGTTGCGCCGAGATGGGCACCGCTGGCGATTGGTCCCGCCACTCCTCGGAACGCCCGAAACGCCCAATAAACCGGCGAATCGACGGGCGGAAGAGTCCAATAATTGGCCGCGTAGACTCCGTTTTGACCAAATCGGCCCAAGGCCTCAGCCGTCGCGAGCGCTCCGCTCATGTGAGACTCTCCGCCAAAATTCCATTCCCCGATCGAAAGTTTCGTTCCTGGATAATTGTCAGCGATCCACCCATTCAAACGAGGAAGCAGCGCAATCTTGTCCTTGATCCACGACTCGTCCGTGTAAGTCGGGTCCCATAGCGAACGGGTCGAGCGGATGCGCAACGCCGACCCTTGCGGGTCGAGCCGACCCGATTGACCGTAAATGTTCTCTTCCTGCGGGTAGAAGTGGACATCGAGCACATCGAGGAGGCGCACGCCCTTCTGTTTCTCCGCCTCGCGGAGCTGTTGCAGATACCACGCCAGCAGGGGTTTGTCGCCGTGCGCCAGCCGGTCCGGCTTCGGGGTGTACCCAGCGGCCGCATCCACGCCCGAGTAGTTGTATCCGAGCCATCCCCACGATCCTGGACCGGCGATCACCGCTTTGGAGTCGTTCTGGCGGATGACCGAGGCGTAGTCGACGGTCCGTTTCAACAGTTCGTCGTACGAAACGGGGTTCGGATGGACATCTCGATGGGTGGAATCCCAGATCTCGGGCTCGTTGTCCAATTGGTAGATAGTCACCTGACCCTTGACCGACGCCACGAAACGACCAACGAAATCTGGCGGCGCGGCAATGCTCGTCGTTTTCGGTGACCCCGGGGGCAACTTCTTGCCGGCCGTCGACACGCCGTTGCCGGCGTCGGGGTGATCGGGCTCGATCGCCTGTTGCGGTCCGAGCACCGACACCGGAAACGACTCCGATGTTGCATCCTTCGCCACCCACCCGATCGTCGGTACCGTGAGCACGCTGAGCAAACCGTGGGCCGCATTGTCCTTCAGAAATGCTTCGTGACCGCGCACCGCCACGTTCTGCCAAAAGTAATCACTGGCCGTGTTCCAGACATGCGATTGCCAGTTGTACCGTGTCGTGGGATTTCCACCCCAGCGCCGAGCAGTCGCTCCCATCGTCCATTGCTGCGGGCTCGACGCGTCTTTGATTTCGTCGTACGCGATGCCGTAAATCAGCGGTGATATGGGCCTACGATCGCTCGCGCAGTCAATATCGGCCGTGATCGCACGGCTGCCGGTCGGACGGATCGGCGCCCCTACCCGCGCTGGAGACTGAGTCGGACCTGAGCCCACAGTGAGGGCAATACGACTAATACGGATGACGGAATTCTTCGGCAGTTGAACACGGCCCCGCACAATGATTCGATCAAAGCGCAACCGACCGGGATTCAACTTGTCGAAGCCGATCGACAGTCGCCGCATGCCGGTTCCATCGGCCTTGACGGCCGCTAAGATTACCTCTGGGAAAATCGAGTTGTGGTCATCGCCGAGCCGCAGTGCGAGCGCTCCGGCGAACGTGTCGGAAACGCTGTATGAGAGTTCCACCGACCCGAAGACACCGACCTGGCCCCCCGGTTTCGCAGTGATCCAGCCGCCAAAGTCCCCCATGTCCACTTCGACGGGTTGGCCCACAACGACCGGCTTGTTCGACCAACCGAAATCTATCCAGCCTGACTGCAAGCCCGCGTCGAAGACGACGACCGAAGCGGCCGCGGGCGCCGACGTACTCGTCTGGGCGCCACTGCGCGCCGGACTGCCGGCTGCGAACAACGCGGCGGCCGTAGCCAACACTGCCAAGACTCGAACTCGACTCATCTATCGGCCCCGAGTCACCGCGCCGAGAACGCGATCGCGCCCGACTCCGAGAACCACCCGTTCGATATCGGTGGTTTCGCTCTGGCCGAGCCGGACAACGAGCACGGCTCCGTTCACCGCTTGGGTGATCGGCATCACCGCCGGATTGTCAAGAAGCGAGTCGACCACCACGATGGCCTGTTCCCCGCGCCCCTCGATCTCTCGGATCAAAGCGATGGTAGCTTCGGTTCCTTCGGTGTTGACGCCCTCGGCACTTACCAGCGTGATGGCCCGCCCCGTGTTCGAGACACCCACCATCACCAGTTTCTCGGCCACGTCGAACTCCGAGACGCCCTGGCACGTGGGCACGATCGCCAACGAAGACCAATCCCACGAGCGCAACTCGAACCAGAGGGCGTGGTATTCACGTTCGGGCAGAGACCGAACGGTCCCTGGTTCGCATCGCCATGCTTGCAGTCCGGCCACGGTGGCAAGGATGCCGTGTTGCGGCGTTTCTGACACAGGTTGTTTTCGGCGCTCGACACCGGCGCGGATGGCGGTACTCATTCCCATGGTTCTTCACTCCTTCGTTGTCGTGAGACACGCTATTTTGGGGCGCTCCGAGGCGCGGTCATTGCCCTCCAGCGGTTCTCGTGCAGTGCGAACCCATCCGTTGTCTCGGCGCGGTTTGGCGCGCCCGAGCACCTTCGAGCCGAGTTTCCAGCCCACATAGGCCGGAGCCGTGACCAGGTCTCGGAGTCCCCGCAGGCCCGTGGCGGACAACTGCCATCCACGGGTCACGTAAAGGCAAACTCCTGCCAGGCCGGTCGCGCTCAACGCGACAGGCAGGGCGGTTACACCCGAGGAGGCCAGGACCGCTCCGACCGATCCCACTACGAGCAGAGTTGCTACCAATTGGGCCAACGGAGGAACCAGTAAGTCGGCCAAGAGGTCGGCGGCAACTCGGTTCCCGGGGGCCGCTCGGGCCAACGACGGGCCCCATCGGCGGATGAGCTGGCGGCGACCGTGCTCCCATCGGTCTCGCTGCGATGTCGCCGCGGCAGCCGTGGAGGGCATCTCTGCGCGCACGTGGGCGGCGCCGAGGTACGCCACTCGATGGCCGGCCAGGCCAAGGGCGATTCCATACTCGACGTCTTCGACCAAACCAGTCGAATCGTGTGGAACCCCGACCAGGGCAGCCCGGGTAAACCCCATTCCTGTCCCGCGCAAGCCACACGACAGTGCGAGGCGCTCGCGCGCCGTCGACCGCACACCATGAAAGCAGGACAAAGCAATCACCATCAGGCGAGTCCGCCATGACGCCATCGCGTTACTCACGCCATAGTCAGCCTGAACCACATCGTCGCCGCGTTGGAAGGCACAGGCCATTTCTCTGAACAAGTTGGCCGACACCGAAGTGTCGGCGTCGACCACCGCCACCGCGTCAACCGTCGGATCGGCGAGCACATGTTCGAACCCAGCGGCCAAGGCGTACCCTTTACCTCGACGAACCGCGTCTCGGCGTTCCAGCACGCTGGCCCCGGCGCCGCGCGCCACCGACGCGGTCTCATCTCGGCAGTTGTCGGCGACGACCAGAACTCGTAGTCGCAACGCCGGGTAGTCGGTCGCCAGCAGGCTCGATACCGTGGCCGCGACGTTGTTCTCTTCGTTGTGGGCCGGCACCAGGACCGCTATGAGCGGAAAATGGTTGAGCGTTTCTGGCGCCGGCCCGCGGGGCGAACCACGGCGCGATCCGCCGAGCGCTCCGAGCGCGCCCAGGTACGCTCCGCAGAGCGCTCCTGGCAAGCTGGCCGCGATGGCCGCCAAACCGATCAATCCTGGTGATCTCACGCGGCGCCTACGGTCTTTTCAGCTCGGCCAACACCGGGAGGTTCAGCTTTCGCGTGACCTGCCACGGTTCGATGATGGCTCCCTTGCGGGTATCGGCAGCCACGGCCACAGCCACGGCCGCGGCGCTGGCCAGAATCAGTCCGAGCACGATTAACTTGAGGCTTCCTTTAACCGGGGCCAGCGGCACTTCTGGCGGGCGCACTTCCGAATACCGATATTTGAAACCGGTCTCCGTCGAGGCCAGTTCGAGTTCGGCGTCGAGCTTGCGATTGCTCAGCGTTTGTTGCTGAGCGAGGGCATCCTTGAGCGGCGAAGACTCAGGTAGCGGCTCGCGCGAGTCAGCCGGTATTCCGAGCTGCATCCGGAGGGATTCGACGTTTTGTACGGCGATGGTCCGTTTCTCATCGATCAACCGAAGCGCGTCCTTGATCGGTTGCACCTCAGCGTTGCGCCGATCGCTCAGGAAGTTCTTCTGTGCCTCCACGGCGATATCACGAGCCTGAACGGCGTCGTTCCAGAGAACGCTGATCGTGACCGAATCGCTGGTTTGATCGGCCTTGGCCGAGACACCGCCGCGCAGGAGACGCAAGACTTCGTCTTCGCGGGCTTTCGGATCGGGGTCCTTGCCCAAAAACAACTTCCGCTTCCATTTTGCCAGTTTCGGTTCGTTGCGGTTGTACCGAGCTACGAGGTTGGCCTGCACCATCAACTTCTTGAGGTTGTCATCGGCGGTGATGAGTGCGTCGGCGTTAAGGATTGGCTTGACGTTCGCCAACGTCTGCGAGCGGTTCGGGTTGGCGACGGCCGATACTACGTCGAGCTTCGCGGTGAGATTGGTCGTCACCAAATAGACCTTCGTCGACGAAAGCGCGAAGAACGCCGAAGCCCCGAACAGAAGCACGAACGTAAGGATCGCCCGTATCGGATGGCGCAGAACGGATCGACGGGCGTAACCGCGCCACAGCTTGACCAGACCAGTATCAAAGAGATCGGCCTTTCCCACGCCCGGAGAAACGTCTGTCGCTCCATTCGGGGCAGCAATCAACCGACGAGTAGATGGAACGGCGTTCATGAGAAGCCTCCTCCTTTGACGAGACGGCGAAGTTCGGACGGGCGGATCACGCCGAGGCCGAGCAAATGAGCGAGAAACAGGCCGGTGTCGACGATTGGCCGCACGACGGGCACAGAACGACACAATGGAAGCATCGTCCGATCCAGAACGACGATGAAGACGCTGGCCACTAGCGTAATTCCGATGGTTCGTAAGGACCGGCGGTCGAACGCCTTGCGGCCTAGGGCATAGACATATGACGAAGCCACGAAAGCTTCGGCGATCACGATCGAAATGGAGGCCCCCGTCCCGGCCCCGCCCGACCCCCACCAGGAGAGTCCCCGTCTGATCAAGACCAGGTTGAGGATCACGTTGAATGCGACCGCGGCAATGCCCACGCGAGCGATGAACCAACCACGGCCCAAGCGAATGAGCCCAGAGGCGCACAGAATCGTCACGTAGGTCAAGACGAACATCGGCGCGAGAACCCGCAGCGCCGGGACCGCGGGACTGAAGAACGAGCCAATCGTCATTTTGATAACGACGTCAGCGTTGAGAGAAAGAAGTACCGAAAGCGGAACGGCGATGGTCAATACAATCTCAAGAGATCGACACACCACTCGCCAAAACTCTTCTTCTGAACGGGCCAGGGACCTCGAAAGCAGGGGCAACAGTACCCAGGAAATTACGGGCGCGAGCACCAGGGCAACGAGCGCAATATTGGTAGCCGAGCCGTAGAATCCAACCTCATCATTATTGGTGAGAAAGCCGACCATCGAGACGTCAAGGGTGGCCGAGAGCACAGTATTGATATGGGTCATGAGAAACGGCAAGCTGGCCACAAGAACTGTCCAGGTTGCCTGCCGGGCCCCCGCATCGAGTCGAAAGCGAAGCTGGAGTCGGCGACGAGAAAGCAGGCCGAGCACGATCGCCTTGGAGCCCTCCGAGACCACCATCGCCGCCGGCACGATCCATACACCGAGGCCAGCCACAACGCCGCCAATGGCGACGACGGCCCAGGCGAGTTTGGAACCGACCCGCATGATGGACGCCTCGCGAACCGAGCCGACGGCCTGCAGATAGGCCGCACTCGTCTCCGAGAGGTGTTGGAGGAGCTGGCCTACGCAAAACAGCAGCGCCAGCGCTATCACCACGGGGGGCCGATGGGTAACGATCAGAATCGAAAAGCTGACAAGCATGAAGCCGACACCCAAGATGATTCGGGCCCCGAGCACTCCACTCGCAAATTCGCGGGCGTGATCTGGCCTGACGGCCACCTCTTTACGAACGTACGTGTCGACACCGAGATTGAGCGCCATCATGCTCAGCATGGCGAACGAGTCCGCAAAGCGGACCGGCCCGTAGTGCTCTTTGAGCAAACGGGTGACGACAATATTGTTTCCGAGAAAACCAATGGCTTGGGTCACAAGGAGCGACGAGCCGATCACGCCCGCGGCTTTGAAGGCGTGAGCCGAATCTCGCTGCGCCTCGCTCGGGTCAACGGAGAGGCGCTTTCGCGATGAGGACCCCCCCGATGGAGGGAGAACAAGCGCGGCCCCCAGTTCGGCGCGGGCGGGTCGCTGCGAAGCCACCCGGCTGCCTAACCGAGGGCGCGCCGATGGTGAGGCCGCGTTCATAGTCGTACGCCAGAGTAAACCGGGCGAGTCGCAAAGGGAATAGGTCCAACGGCCCCGCCCCGCCGATTGGTCGAATCGACCCACGCTCTCATTTGAGACCTAGGTCGCTTCACGACGGATCAACCTGTTCGTTTCCGAGCCGCACCGGCAGTCGACTGGCTCGCCACTGCCTCCAGGCAATGCCGGCAATGGCTCGGTCGCGCACCAAATACCGACCGGCCAGGCGGCGCGGTTCCTTGACCAGCCGATACAGCCACTCCATGCCCGTCCGCGCCATCCACGGCGGACAACGATCGACCTCACCGGCGAGGAACCGCAGGGTTCCGCCGATCCCGATCGCTACAGCACCGTCGAAGTAACCATGAAATCGGTGCATCAACACCTCTTGTTTCGGACAGCCCATGGCTACGAGAACGAGGCCAGCCCCCGAGTCCCGAGCTCGTCCGCAGGCTTCCAGGACGGGCCGCTGGTCGCCGTCGAGCGTGAAGTCGGGAGAAGCATGACCGGCAACCCGAAGGGACGGGCATTGCCGAGTCATGGCCTCAATGGCCCTTTCGCACGTCTCATGGGAAGCACCGAGAAGAAATACGCTCACCCCTGCTGCCGCCGCGGCGGTGACCAATGGGACCGTCAGATCCGAGCCTGAGATCTTGGCCGGTAGGGGCGATCGGCACCAGCGCGCTATCCAGAGCAGGGGCATGCCGTCGGCCACGGAAAGGAACGCGTCGCGGTACGAGGCTCGCAAATCGGCATCGGTTTCGGCCAGCACGACATGATCGACGTTTGGAGTCACCACGTAGCCGCCCTGGCGATGAGCGGCTCGCTCGACTATTAACGCGACGGCTTCGTCAAAGGTCACGCCGTCGGCGTGAATATGTCCGAACGCAACCCTATTCATCGGACATCCACCTCTGGCGCGGGCGAACGAACTATCGACCCTGAGGGGACGGATATCGTAACGACGGCGTTCGCCATGATCTTCGAACCCGCGCCGATCGTGATCGGACCGAGAAGAACCGCGCCGGGGCCGACGTGTACGTCACTTTCGAGAGTGGGCGCACCCACCTCCCGGCTTGTGGCGTCGATCGACTCCCCGAGCGTAACTCCCTGGAACAGGATACAACCCTGTCCGACCCTGGCACTACGACTTAGAACCAGGCCCGTCCCATGAACTATTGACACTCCAGGGGCCAGTTCTGCATCCCAATGGATCTCCGCGCCATAGCTGAGTCGGATCAGTCGCGACACCACTTGCGCACCGAGGGGTATTCGCAGGTCTCGTAGCAGTCGCATGAACCGCACGGCGATCATCATTTGGAATCCGATTCGTTGAACGGCATCGATCGGTAGCCGCCACGATGGCAACGATCGGCCCCCGTACTTCTCGAGCGAACGCCGCACCTGGCTGTAGTCAGATGTCACGTCGGCGAAGAATCGCTTGAAGCCCTTCACGGGAGTACTTCCAGCGGGATGGCTCCAACGGCGGGACCCGCCGCGTGTGAATTGCGCCACACCCGATACGAGCGCCATACCGACTTCGATGTACCCGATTGTCGCCCCACGCCTCCGTAGTAAGAAAGGGCATAGGCAAATGTCGTCACGGTCAAGGCTTCGCGCTCTCGACCGAGCCGATCGATCACCGTCGCGACGCGATAGACAACGCGTGCACCAATGGCGCCAAGTCGGGGGACGAACGCGGCGGATAGCGCAAACGGGTGCACGAGGCGAGGTATGTCACGAAAGAAGGTCCAAGGACTGGCGTGGTCGAACCGAGGGTGCTTGGCCGCTATGAGGACATCCGCAGCCCCCCATTCACTCGAACGTCGCAGCCAGGCGCGGGCGTCAGCGTGATCGCTGCAATGTTGCGCCCATGCCTCTTCCGCGAAGGCGAGCCGCTCACCCGCCGCTTCCATCCGCAGCCCCAAGTCGCGATCTTCGCAGCGCCGCATTGACAAATCGAAGCCGCCGACACCGAGATAAGCCGATCTTCGCACCGAGACGTTGCCCGTGCACAGGCGTCCGCCATGAAGCTCGGCCGTACCCGCGCGATAGGCCGTGACGAATCGGTCGAGCGAATACAAGTGGAAGCGGTCGAAGAGCGGCCGACCTTGGCCCCCGGCGGGCTCTCGAATGAGGCCCATGACGAGTGTCGCGCCTTGTCGATGGGCCGCCACGTGAGCGGCCAAAAACGACGGTGGGATGGTCATGTCGTCGTCGATGATGACGACGATTTCGCCGCTCGACGCGCCGATGCCGTAGTGGCGGGCCGCGCCCGGCCCGGCGTTGGCTTGGCGAAGGATCGTGCCCGACAGGCCCGACGGGATGGCGACGCCGACCTCGGGACCGATGGACGGTTCGCTGCCGTCGTCGACCACGATGACCTCGACCTCGCCGTCCAGTTCCTGACGCGATAGGTCACACAGAAGCACCCGCAACGAGTCCGGCCGGTTGAACGCCGCGATTATTACCGACACCGACGTCATGAAGTGTCCTTCTCGCAACCGACATTTTGTTTGGCGGCGACCGCAAACTTCTTCGGATTCAGCCTTGCTACGACCTCCGCCGGGACTCCACTGACGATCGTGAATTCCGGTACGTCCTTCGTGACGAGGGCATGGGCGGAAACGATTGCGCCGCGTCCGATTCGCACCCCCGGCAGCACAGTCGATTTCGCGCCCAGCCAAACGTCGTCCTCGATCACGATCGGCTGCGGCGCGGGCACTATGCCCCGCTCGTAGACATCGTGATATGCGGTGTCGTTGATCATCACATAGGGGCCAATCAAGGCCCGATCACCGATCGTAATCCGACCATGAGCAGCAATGCTTACCCCCGTATTGATGACAGCAAAGCGGCCGATTTCGAGTCGACCTCCGGGCCCTGACACCAATTCGACGGGCACGATGTGCGACCTCAGAACAGACCCGCTGCCGAGTTTCATGAACCCGTCGTTGGTGATACGGGGTCGGCCAAGGCAACGCACCCCCGAGCCTGTTTCATCGACTCGCCGCAGGTACAACGAACCCAACAGCAGGCTCCGCACGAAGGCCGAAGCCTTCCGCAGTTTCACGGCACGCGGCAGCCCTTGATCTCGGTTCCAAGCCAAGCGCGCCAAACGAACGGCCTCCGTTGCCCCGAGGCGGCTTGTTCTGAGACGTAAGGAAAGAGGAGCCATTGACATATCCGATCGGAGAAGACATCGGTTTCGGGCAACCCCAGCTTGACACCCTCTGCGCCGTCGCCGACCCGAACCACTGCGTGGCGGGGTGGCTCTGAGACTCCTTGAGTACTATCCCAGGCACCACTGGTCAAGCTGTCCGGCCACGGTTCGCGCCAATCGCGCGTGGTGAGGTGCGTCGAGCATGGAGAGATGATCTCCGTCGGCCAACGCGACAGTGAGCCGGCCCTTCACATACGGGCCCCAGCCGTGGTCGGTCGGGTAACCCGGCCAGAGTTCGCCCGACTTGATGAGGATGACATCAACTTCTACTGGGCGAAGGCAATCGTGGGCGTGCGTTCGTCCGAGCGCAAAAATCGTGGCCTCGCACGCTTGCTCGCCCCGACTGGCCGGATCGTTGTACCCGAGCCGAGCCAGCATCTGCGGATCGGAACGTCGCCCGAGTTTCCACCAGAACTGTCGGCGGGCCCACGGCCAAATTGCTCGCAACCCTTCGCTGCGAAGGTGCTTCGCGACATGCGCTAGTTGGTTTTCGCCCAATGGCGGGGCGAGCGAAGGGTGGGCGTCGAGCAGCACGACCCCTGCGACTTGGTGCCCGTCATCGCAAAGCTGCGCCGCCATCTCGAGGGCGATGCCACCGCCGATCGAAAACCCTCCCAGTAGATAGGGTCCGGTCGGCGCGATCGCACGGGTCGCCGCCACATATCTTGCCGCCATGGCTCGAACGGACCCGTCCATCGCTCCGCCGCGAAGCCCCGCCGCCTCGAATCCGTAGATCGCCCCTCCGTCCGGCCGGATCCCTGCAACTTCATGGGCCAGACCGACGAGGTTGATCAAATTGCCGCTTCCTCCATGGACGAGAAAGAGCGGGCGTCCCTGGCCGCCCTCAGCGAGTTCGACGGCGCACGCCACGATGTCGTTCGGAAAATCCTCGTTCATTGGCCAGATATATTGGACTACTTCTTCAAGGTGGAGTCGGATTTTCGACGATGTCCACGCGACGTTCGGATTGCCCACGCGTCCGTCCAAAGCCATGAATGATTCATTCGCCTCTTCCCGTCACTGCCGGAGATCGTCATACTGCACTCAGACATGAACCGCCATTCGTTCACGAGAATCTTGAGCTGAGGAAGACGCCGCCCGTGCACGGAACCCGCAGCACCCCATCGTTGCCCGGTCCACCGTCGCCGGCCGAGCCCAGAAGCTCGCCCGTTCGACGGTCGTCGGAGACAGTTCGCGGCAGCCGAAGGCTCCGCGGTCTACTGGTAGCCAGCGACGCCCTTTGGACGGCCGCCGGTTGGAGCATCGTGGCCCTCAGTTCTGGGCGGGGCTCGATCTGGACTGTCAGGCGCGCCTTCGTCCTTCCGATCTTTGTCGTGGCCACCCTCATCGTCATCGCCGCCAATAAGCTCTACCGGGCTCGGGTTTGCAGCGTGCGCGCCCTGGAATTGTCGACGATGTTTCGGGCTGAACTCATGACCGTCGCCATATTGACCTTCCTCGATGATCGCCTCGCCACAGACGTCGGTTTCAGTCGCATCGCCGTGGCCGCCTTCGTCGGATTCGTATTTTTGATGCTCGGCCGATCGGGCTATCGCGGACACCTGCGTCGCGCCCGCACCGAGGGGCGTCATGCCTGGCCAGTGCTCCTGGTCGGTACCGGCGCCGAGGCTCGCGACCTCGACCGGTTGCTTGCCGATCGGCCCGAACTCGGCTATGACGTGGTTGGAGTCGTGGGCGACGCCGACGAAGCTGCGCGCGACGGCTTCTCAGCGCCCTTTCTCGGCCCCGTGCTCGGCACGATTCAGTCGGCCCGCGGGTGCGGAGCCACCGGAGTGATCATCGCCCCATCGTCGGTGAGTTTCGCCGAGCTAAACGCCGTAGTGCGCGATGTTCTCGACGAGGGTATGCACGTCCAGATGTCAGGCGGGCTAGCTGGGTTCGCGTCCAACCGGCTTCGGGCCAACCCCATAGGGCGCGAAGCCGCCTTCTATCTCGAGCAGGTTACGCTCACCGGCTGGGAGGCGCGCGTGAAGCGGGCTCTCGACGTCGTCTTGTCGAGCCTGTTGCTCATCCCGGCGGTTCCCGTGATGCTGGCCGCCGCCGTCCTGATCAAACTCACCGACCGCGGACCGGTTCTGTTCCGCCAGCAACGCATAGGACGCGACGGCCAACCCTTCACGATGTTCAAACTCCGCACGATGGTGGTCAACGCAGAGGCCAAGCTGGCCGAACTCATGGCCCAGAACGAGCGTGCCGGGCCGCTGTTCAAACTGCAGGACGATCCTCGCTTCACGAAAATCGGGAGGTTTCTGGATGCCACCAGCTTCAACGAGTTGCCCCAGTTGCTCAACGTGTTGCGCGGCGAAATGAGTCTTGTGGGGCCTCGGCCGGCTTTGGCTCGTGAGGTGGCCACCTTTGGCGACCGTCTTCTCATGCGTCACCGGGTTCGCCCGGGGATCACTGGCCTCTGGCAGGTCGAGGAGCGCGATTCACCATCGTTTGAAAGCTATGAACGTTGCGACGTGTTCTACGTCGAAAATTGGTCGGTCGGTCTGGACATCGCCATCCTCACGCAAACGATGGGCGAAGTGGCCCGAAGGGGCGCGGCGATGCTGGCGCGCCGCAGCCCACTGTTGAGCACTGAGCCATTAAACGCATTAGACTAAGAGCTGATCGGGCGCAACATCGGAGCAGCCGCGGGCCAAGCCATCGCCGCCACAAATCGGACCGGTTAATAGGCCCAGCGTGTCGTGCCGGCGCTTCGAGCGTCGGCTCCGATGGGCTACTTCAAGGCCCGGATGCGGGCGACAAGCTCTTCTGCCATCGCCCAGCCGAAGGTCACCAGCACATCACCGTTGGCCCGGTTGAGTGGCTCGAAGTAGGCCGCCACATCGGCCGCAATACCGTCGGGTTTGGCCGACTCGTGATCGAGAACGCCTTCCGGCGAACCTTCGCCCCGAATTACAAAGGCGCGGTCATCGACGCGATGCTCTGCCCCAAACCGCTTAGCCAATCGACGACTCCAAGCGCGCTCCTCGCCCGTGGCCTTGTGACCAGGCTGCGGAACGATGTCTTCGAGGCCCTTGAAGGCCGAGAATGCACCCGGGTCGATCATCCGCGTACCGATGAGGACATCCTCGTCCGGGAAGGCCAAGAGCGATCGTCGCAATTGGTCATTGACCAGCGCTTTCAGCGCCGACTCGCGCTTTGACGAACGCTTCACCGACGCCAGACCGATCAGAAGGGCAGGGGTACCGCCGATGCGCTCGAGGGTAAAAAAACCGAACCCGTGCAGGCGGCCTTCATCTCGCACCTGGGTGATCAGTACCCAGGCCTCCCGCTGCTTGGAAAGAATTCCGATTTCGAAACCGGCGGGCCCCCCCGAACACATGTCGCCCATATCGCCCAGCTCAGAATCACTGAGCGCCGTACAGTCTTTTGTTTCGACGGTGAACGACATCGATCTGCGTGCTCCAGCCAACTAGATGCTCAAGACTCGCTCCGCGATTGCGAAACGACAAGGAAAGTTTAGCCGGAGCCAGCCCTGACAAGAAAACAGCCAGGTCGATACCGGAAACCGAGCGCGTCGACATCTGACCCATAGCCGAATCCTCAGCTGGCGATGCAGTCGGGGCCCAACAAAACCCGCAATTCGGAGAGCAGCCGAGCCGATGGCTCGACCTGATATTCCGCCGGCAGCCGCAACAGGTGACGTCCCAGACGCACGAACACCTCGGACTCCCCCGGGTGCGCTTTCAGCACGCGACGCATCTCATCGATCGCGTCTTCCCGCACCGACTCGGGCAGCTGTATGCGCAAGGGAGGGCCCCCCCCGTCAACGTTGATGATCGGTCGCCGGATTTCCATCGCTATCAGCTTGGGCTCGTCTTCGCGGGTGTCAAGGCGACCCTTGACCGTCACGATCGCGTCGGCCACCAAGTGGTGGCCGTATTCCATCATTGTTTTGGGAAACACCATGACTTCGATCGCGGCGTCGAGGTCTTCCAGGGTGAACACCCCCATGAGGTCTCCCTTTTTCGTGTACTTCCGAGAAAGGGCGGTCACCACACCGCCGACGACCTTTATGTCGGCCCGCTCACCGCGTTCGCCGCTGCCGAATCCTCCGGACTCGCTGGCCTGAGCTTCGCGGAGGGCCGCTATCGTCGTGTCACAAAGTCGTCGCAGCGCCGCTTGGGCTCCGAGCAGCGGATGATCGCTGACGTAAAGCCCGAGCATCTCCTTCTCAAACGCGAGCCTCGGCGTCTTGTCCCACTCGTGGGTCGGAATCGTCACTCGCGTGTCATCGAATCCGATTTTCCCGTCATCGGCCAGGGGGAACTCGTCGAAAAAACTCATCACCCCGATGTCGGCTTCTCGACGTCGGGCGAGGACGGCATCGATCACCCGCTCGTGAACCTCCATGAGCCCCCGACGCGGATGGTCAAGGGCGTCAAACGCTCCGCCCTTGATCAGTGATTCCACAGTTCGCTTGTTCAACGCCGTGGTGTCGACCCGCCAGCAGAAGTCGAAGAAGTCAACGTATGGGCCCGCTTCGGTGCGCTCCTGAACAATCTTTTCGACCATCCCGACGCCCACGTTGCGCACCGCTGACAATCCAAACCGAATCGCCCTTACGCCCGTCTGATCTTGGTAGGAGGAGAAGTCGCTCACGCTGCGGTTGACATCAGGAACGAGAACTTCGATCCCCAGGTTGCGGCATTCGGCGAGGTAAACCGCAGTCTTGTCTTTGTCATCGCGAACGCTGGTGAGGAGGGCAGCGAGATATTCGGCCGGATAGTTCGCCTTGAGGTAGGCCGTTTGGTAGCTGACCAACCCATAGCCAAAGCTGTGACTCTTATTGAAAGCATAGTCGGCAAACGGTTCGATGATGTCAAAGATCTGGGTTCCGAGCTGGCTCCCGTACCCAGTTCGTTCACATCCCTGGACGAACTTATTGCGCTCTTGTGCCATGATTTCGCGAACTTTCTTACCAGCCGCCTTACGCAGATTGTCGGCCTCTTCGAGAGAGTACCCGGCAAAATGCTGGGCGACGCGCATCATGGACTCTTGATAAATCATCAGTCCGTAAGTGTCTTTGAGAAGCGGCGCTGCATCGGCATGAAAATAGGCAAGCGGCTTTCGACCATTCTTTCGGTCAGCAAAGTCATTGTGCATATTGGCCGCCATCGGACCAGGTCTATACAGAGCCACCAGCGCACAAACATCGTCGAATACCGTTGGCGCAAGCGAACGCATCAATGCCCTCATGGGGCTACCCTCCAGCTGGAACACGCCAATCGAGTCACCTCGTCGGAGCATCTCAAACGTCGGTTCGTCGGCTAGATCGACAGTATCGATATCGATATCGACACCCCGATTCGCCTTAATCAACAGGAGGGCATTGTCGATGACCGAAAGGTTGCGCAGCCCAAGAAAGTCCATCTTGAGCAAGCCCAGCTCTTCGACCCCGTGCATCTCATACTGAGTAACGATCGGCGCATCTTCGGCCTTGCCACCTGGTTCAGGCTTACGTTGAATCGGCAAGTAGTCAGTGAGTGGCTTGTGGGTAATCACCACTGCTGCGGCATGAATACCGTCCTGACGCCGAAGGCCCTCGAGACCCTTAGCCACATCGACGACTCGTTTGACGTCAGGGTCCGTCTGATACATGGCCCGCAAGTCAGCAGCCGCTTTGTACCCGTCCTCGTATTTCGGGTGGGGCGCCAAACAAGCATACAGAGGCGTATCACGGCCCATGACCAGCGGAGGCATAGCCTTGGCGACCTTGTCACCCACGACGTACGGATACCCGAGCACTCGGGCCGCGTCTCGAACCGCAGCCCGAGCCTTGATGGTTGAGAAGGTTACGATCTGGGCAACGTGATCCCACCCGTAGCGTTCTGTGGCGTAGCGGATCATTTCGGAGCGGTAGCGTTCGTCGAAGTCCATATCAATATCGGGCATTTGCTTACGCCCAGGATTAAGAAAGCGCTCGAAGAGTAGATCGTAACGAATTGGATCAAGATCAACAATCCGAAGGCAGTAACTGACCGCTGATCCGGCTGCGCTCCCTCGCCCGGGTCCGACCCGAATGCCCTTGTCTTTGGCATATTTGATCAAGTCCCAGACGACGAGAAAATATGCTGCAAAGCCCATCTCGATAATAACACGAAGCTCATACTCCAGCCGATCATTGACATGAGCAGGGAGTGGCTGTTCATAACGGTGCGCCGCTCCTTCGAAAACAAGGTGACGCAAGTACTCTGCCTCGGAGAGAAACCCTGACGGAAGCGGAAATTGTGGTAACTCGGCCTTGCCGAACTCGATGGTAACGTCGGCCCGTTCTGCGATCCAAAGAGTGTTATCACAGGCTGACTCCCAGTGGCGGAACAAATACCTCATCTCGGCCGCGCTCTTGAGATAGTGCTCGTTCGACTCGAACTTGAAACGCTTAGGATCGTCGATGGTCGCACCGGTTTGCACGCAAAGAAGGGCATCGTGGGCGACCGAGTCTTCACGTTTCGTGTAGTGCGAGTCGTTTGTGGCCAGCAACGGGGCCTGGATCTTTCGAGCTATCTCAATGAGTTGCGGATTGGTCTGCAGCTGAGCCGCCAATCCATGATCTTGCAGTTCGACAAACATGTTGTCACGCCCGAAGATGTCTTGGAGTCTCGCGGCGCGCTCCAGCGCAAGGCGTTCATTGCCCGCCAGCAACGCCTGAAGAACGACTCCACCGAGACACCCTGTCGTGGCGATGATCCCTTCGTGGAAACGCTCGTACAGTTCCCAATCCATTCGAGGCTTGTAGTAATACCCCTCGAGAAAAGCTAGGCTCGAAAGCTGAAGCAGGTTTCGGTAGCCTTGGTCGCTCTCGGCCAGCAGGGTCAGGTGGTAGTAGAGCTTGTCGGTCGTCTCGCCCCCCTGCTGCATAGCCCCGTCATCGACACGACCTATTCTCCTCGGGCGCTCGTGGCGACTTTCGGCCGCCATGTAGGCCTCGGTCCCGAGAATCGGCTTGACTCCGGCCTCCCGACACGCTTTGTAGAAGTCGAGGATGCCGTACATGTTGCCGTGATCGGTTATTCCTATGGCCGGTTGCCCATCGGCGACGGCCGCGGCCACGACCTCGCTCACCCGCGCCGCACCGTCGAGCATCGAATACTCGGTGTGAAGATGAAGGTGAGTGAAGGAGGAGGTCATTGAAGGCGCTGAGTCGGAGGAGGAACAGAAATTACTGGCGTGTAGTTCGCGACGCTAGCCGCGCCGCACGGGCCGCGGCTCGGGGCGTGCCTTTGATTTCGAAATGCATCGGATCCTTCGGGCAACCGAAGTTGCCTCCCCAGCGCAAGCCCCACCGCTTGGCCACGGCCTCAATGTGATGGGGAAAATCGGTTACGAGGCGACAATCGATCCGATTCGGGTTCGCAGTCCAGTTCACGTCGACGGCGGTACCCCATGCGTGCTCTGAAAGCCGCTTCGGATCGTTTACGTTGAATCGGTGGTTGTAGCCCGCGGTGTCGCGCTGGTGGATCGCATAGGGCGTCGAAGCCAGTTCGTTAAGAAATCCACGGAAATTTGCCGCTGCTCTTCGATGGACCCGGACCCGAACTCCGCCGGCTCTGATCAAAACGATCTTCGTATTCAAGAACTGCTGCCCCTGGGTGCTGCCGGGCTGACCAGGGTCGCCCCAGCCTCGCGTGTTGGGAAGTCCTTCGCCATGGCCGAACCGCGGCCAGGTCGTGATGACCAGGAGGCTGACCAGAGCAACGACCGCAGCCAGCCAAAAGGGCCCCAGCACGCGGGCGACCTTCTTAGCGCCGCTCTGTGACATTTCGGGCTCTGCAGTGAAGGTGCGGAGCGTGCTTCGCCGGCTGCTCAGAGATATGTGCCGGAGCGGCCCGGGTCGACACCCTCGTTCGCTCCGCTGGGCACCGGGCCCGACGGCAATCCACGCTGACCCTGACGCATGTGTTCGATTTGGGCCTGCGCGGCCATTTGTTGGGCGAACAGCGTGGCCTGGATACCGTGAAACAGCCCCTCCAGCCAGCCGACCAGCTGCGCTTGGGCGATTCGCAACTCGGCGTCGCTCGGCGGCGCGTCGTCGGAGAAGGGCAAGGCGAGCGAATTCAGCTCGGCGCTGAGGTCGGGAGAGAGGCTGCCGGCAAGTTCCTTCACCGATAGTTCGTAAATTTCGCGGAGCCGACGCCGGCTCCGCTCGTCCAGCGGGGCCTGGCGAACCTCCTCGAGAAGTTGTTTGATCATCGAGCCGATCCGCATCACTTTGGCGGGTTCTTCGATCGTGCCCGCGTTCGCCAATACCGGTTCGGTCGACGCGCCAGGACCAGAGACCACCACGACGTCCTCAACCCCCGGATCCATAGCTTGTTTCATTCCCTGATTCTTCACCATCGAGGCGGGCACGAGAATTCGCCACTACGGCACAGTTACTTCCGCGAGCGTCTACTAGTGCGTACGATCGGGGACAGATGAAGGTTTCAACGAGAGGGGACTACGCCAGTCGCGCTCTGCTGTCGCTCGCGCTGCACGCCCCCGATGCGCCGACCCAGTCCGTCAAAGACATTTCGGCCCGTACCGGGCTACCCCAGCCCTACCTCGAACAAATCTTGCTCGCCCTAAAAGGGGCAGGACTCGTACGATCGAAACGGGGCGTCGGCGGTGGCTACGTTCTGACCCGAGAGCCCGAATTAATCACGTTGTCGCAAATCGTCAGCGCCGTTGATGGTCCGATTCAAGCGGGCGACTTCGGCAATCCCCACGAGAACGGAGCGTGTGATCACGAGGGGCAATGCATACTGCTCGCGGTGTGGGCCGACGTCGGAGACCATATGCGCAAACACCTTGACGGCTACACCTTGGCCGAGATGGTCGAGCGCGCTCGAGGCAACCCGGTGCGCGCCCGCATCCCCGCACCGGAGCACCACGAACATTGAGAACGGCGCGATCGAACGCCGAACCACGCGACCTTAGAACTACGCCTTAGAAGATTCCGGCTGGCTCCGCAACCGGGCCAGCACGGCAGCCAAATCCGGAGGGAGCGGGGCCTCGAATTCGCAGGGCTCGCCGGTTCGGGGATGGGTCAGGCGTAGTCCGGCGGCGTGGAGAAAGGGTCTGGGGAGAATGAGGCTGGACCTGGCTCCTCCGTACCGATCATCGCCCACCACGGGATGACCGATGGCGTTAAGGTGAACGCGAATTTGGTGAGTGCGGCCGGTTTCGAGAGAACAGTTCACCAGCGAGGTGGGCTCAGGCTGATCGAAAATCTCCTGGACGACATAGTTCGTTCGCGCCGCGCGACCGGCCGCGACCACGGCCATCTTCGTCGGTTCGTGCTCACTGCGACCGATCGGCGCATCAATGAGCCCTCGCCTCGAGGTGAAATGGCCCAACGCCAGAGCAACATAGCGGCGGCGCATCGAGCGGTCCGAGAGTTGGGCCTGCAGCGCCCTCACTGCCTCGGCCGTTCTTCCAATGACCAGAAGTCCCGACGTGCCCTTGTCGAGCCGATGAACGATTCCGGGGCGCAGCGCGACACTGCGGTCTCGTCCGCCCCCCGCGGGCGGCTCGATTTCAGCCAAGTCCGGATATCTCGCGATGAGACCGTGCACGAGAGTGCCCGACGTGTTGCCGGCCCCAGGATGGACAACCACACCCGCAGGCTTGTTGACGATGATCATCGCTTCATCGACGTAGACGACGTCAAACGGAACATCGCTATCGGGGTCCAGCCCCGCCCCGGCCAGTCGCTCGGGAACGTCAACATCGACGACATCGCCGTCACGCACCCGCCTCGAACGATGCCGAACGACCAAACCATTGAGCAGGACGCGACCATCATCGATACAGCTGCTCGCCTCGGCCCGAGTGATCGAGGCAACCAACGACACGACCCGGTCCAACCGCTCGCCCGCTAGCGCGGCCGAGACGTTCGCCTTCATCGGGGCTCCCCGCGCCGTATTGTCGTCGCCACCAGCGCGAGGCACCCGACGGTTAATGCGGCATCGGCGACGTTGAATACCGGCCAAAAGCGAACAACATCGACGAAGTCGACTACTGCGCCACGCCCCCAACCGGGGTGGCGCACAAGACGATCGATCATGTTTCCTATGGCACCGCCGAAGATCGCTCCAAATGCGATGGCCTGGCCGAGACTGGGAGCTCGCGGATCGTCAGATGGGCGCCGGAGCTCGCGACGCAAGAACCACGCCAGCACGGCGACGATCACTACTACCAACACCACGACGCCACCGCTCCCCCGACTGTTGCCGAGGCTGAAGGCCACGCCACGATTGGAAACTCGAACTATGCGCACCCCGAGGAACAGCTTGACCTGGTCGGTCGATCCGACATTGGCCACCACCAAGGCTTTCGCAAGTTGATCTGCCCCCACGACCGCGGTCGCCGCTATGGCGGCTCCGCGAATCGTCGCTCGGGTTCTCAACGGCGCGACAGCCCGCCGTTCTTGCACGAAACGCATTGCGTCGCGAACGGCATGGCCTGAAGGCGCGGACGGACGATGGGCTTGTGGCAACCCTCACAAATACCGTATGCCTTGGCGTCCATGCGAGCCAATGCCCGGTCGATGTCTTCGACGTACAGGACGGCCTGAGCCGACATCGCGAGATCTCGCTCGCGCTCCACGTTCACGGTCGTGCCTTCGCCGGATTCGTCGTCGAATTGGACGTCTCCTGGCTCCATTTCCTCGGCCAACTGATCGGCCTCAGCCCGAAGCATGATGGCTTGGTTGGTGTACGTGGCCCGTTCTGCCAAAAGGAGCACGCGTTGACTGGCCAGAAAC
The DNA here is from genome assembly GCA_025359845.1 of Acidimicrobiia bacterium. Taxonomy (GTDB): domain Bacteria; phylum Actinomycetota; class Acidimicrobiia; order Acidimicrobiales; family JANYDT01; genus JANYDT01. Next base: position 18,007 of record JANYDT010000223.1, on the reverse strand, counting down.
TGCTTCTCGCTCATCGAGTCCAGTTCGTCGAACGGGTCGATGACCGCCGTACTTGCGGCGTTGCGCTTGGCCGCTGACGCGGCTTTCGCCCCTGGCGTGTCGTCGCCGGCCTTTCGAGCTGGGCTAACTGGTCGCACAGATCGCCCCGCGACCGCTGGCTTCGGCCCTTCGACCGTGGCCTTCGCGGATGGCTCCACGGCCTTCGGCCGTGCCTCGACGGTTTTCGCCGTCGTCTTATCGGCCAATTCGGCGGCCTTGTGGGCCGCATCCGCAGTTTTCACGGCCTTAGGAGGGGCCTTCACGGGCGGGGTCGAAGTCGGGGCGGGCGCCTTGACAGCAACTTTGGGATGGGCGTGCGACTCGGTCAATTGTTCCTTGTGCGTTGATTTCGCGCCGCCGGATTTCGGCGTCGTTGGGGCCATGGTCGGCGCTTGAGCCACTGGCGCAGAAGTGACTGACCACTTGGCCGATGTTGATGTGCTCGCCTTCAAGGCGACTGGGTCGCTGGGCGCGGCGACCGTTTTCACCGGCGCCTTCGCCGCGGGTGACGAGCCCTTCGAAATTCCTTTCGAAGGGCCACTGACGGGGGCCTTCGCCGGAGATGCCGGCTTGGACGACTTAGCCACGAAGTTGCTCCTGGGGAGAAGGGAGGCCGGAGAATAGCACCACGCTGATGATGCGAATTCGCAGTTCGACCTCAGCCGCGGTCGCCGATTTTCACGAAGCCGCCTGTTCTTCTCCCATATTGACGTACGCCTCCAACCCAGGTACCGCGGCCGGTCCGTCAGTCGCATCGGCCACCGCCCGCCGAAGTCGGGCAACGAGTGACTCCGGTCCGTCGGCCGCCGACTGCGCCCAAACCGTATCGCCGCTAAGCCCGACGTCGTTCGCACTTTCCGGCTCGATGACTGCGGGACCCTCGGTCAAGTCGGCTCCCAACTTCACCTCAGGGAAATCATGAACTGTGGCCGCGTCGAGCGGCTGCGGCAATGACAACCCACTCTTCGCCGGGTCGCCTGGCCTTTCGGCAGTCGTTTCAGGCCGCTCGTGCCCGGTCGCGTCCCGGCCCTTTTCGCCGACAATGGCCTCTGGCGAGTCGGTCGCGTGATCTTCGAGGGCTTCGAGTTGCCGGAGTTGATTTTCCAGCAGGCGCCTCACGGCCGAGTGGGTCGTCGTCGCGTGGGCCCGCAGAGCGCGGATGCGTTGTTGCTGTTGATCATGTTCAGCCGCCGACGCAGCCAACGACTCGGCGGCTTCGGCCAAGGCCCGCTCACGGGCTTCGGTGGCGTGCTGTTCGGCCTGGGCGCGCACGTTCTCGCCATGGCTCTCGGCCTCTCGCTGAAGCGCATCGGCCTGCGCCGATGCCGTTTGACGGGCCACGGCAATTTGAGCCAACGCCTCTCGGTGGGCTTGCTCGGTCCGAATTTTCACGTCCTCGGAAACCTGGGCGGCCGACGCCTGCGCCGTCGAGACGATATGCCCGACGCGTTCTTCGGCCTCGCTCACCAGGGTCTTCGACCGCTCCGTGGCGTCGGCCACGAGCTTATCGGCCCTCGATGTGGCCTCGCTCACCAGGGTCTTCGACCGCTCCGTGGCGTCGCCCACGAGCTTATCGGCGACCGACTTGGCCTCGCTTACGACGAGGTCAGCAGCGCGCTGAGCGAGGACGAGCGTTCGCCGGATCGAGTCATCCGCGGCGACTACGGTCGGTCGGGCGAGGCTGGCGCCGACCAATTCACGGTTTCGGGCCTGAAGGGCGTCGACCCCCGTTGCGACCTGTTCGAGAAAGTCGTCTACCTCGGCCTGGCTGTAGCCGCGCCAGCCCTCTCGAAACTGAGCCTCCCGAATGACCTGAGCGGTCAATTCCGTTCCAGACGCCAACATACTCATGGCTCCAATGGTATCGGGGGACGCGACGGAAATGGGGACAGTCAGCGAGCTCGTCTACGTCAAAGCACGACAGAGTATCTGTGAGCCAAGAATCAGTACCATTCCCGAAAGATCAAACATGCCGATCGTCGGCAAGACCCGGCGAAGTGGTCGCAAGAGCGGATCGGTCACGCGCGTCAAGATGGATCGAAGGTTCCCGAGCGGGGAGTCGGAGCTGAGAGGAAAAAAGCTCAGCACCATCGAAACGATGAGCGCGGCAATTAGGGCATCAGACGCCAAGCAAACGAGTCGGCCGATGACCATAACCGCTACGCCAGCAGGCCGCGGTCTTGGAGCTTACGCTTTTCGTCAGCCGAGACCTCGACATTGCTCGGCGTTAGGAGATACACCTTTTCGCCCGCCTTCTTCATCGTACCGTTCAGCCCGTAGACCAGGCCAGAGGCAAAGTCCACAATGCGTCGCGTAAGTTCTCGATCAACGTCGCCGAGGTTGACTATGACGGGTTGGCCACCGCGAAACCTTTCGCCGATCTCTTGGCAATCGGAGAACTCAGAAGGTGTGATGGTGTGAACCCGCACCTGTTGGGCGACAGCGGTGACGGTACGGACCGCTGGCGACCGCGGCAAGACACTGACGCCACCGACTCCGGAGCCGCCCGCCTCATGGGCGGCCGGTGGAACCACTGCTTTGGCGCCGCCCATGCCTTCCGAGTCGGCTCGGTTCATCGGACCCCGTCGGACTGGCTGGGGCGGGCCCTGATCTTCGTAAGCCTCGAAGTCGGCATAAGTGTCACCATCACTAAGCCCCAGGACCTCCATCGCTCGCTTCCAAAGTCCTGCCATCACTGCTCCTCATCATTGAATGTCGTATCTCGATACGCGTGCGAGAGCAACGGCACGCGCAACCCGATGTCAGCCTATCGCTCATCCTGTGTTCTTTCTCCGTCCGAAGAGCGCCGTGCCGATTCGGATCATGGTGGAGCCGGCGCGCACCGCAAGTTCGAAGTCGTCGCTCATACCGATTGAACGGACCGGAAGAGAGAGACCGTCGGCGGCTCGCACCAGTGCCGCGAATCTACTTGACGCGGTTTGGGGATCGATAGGGGCGACGCCCATCAGGCCTCGAACGACAAGGCCGAGGTCGCGAGATCTGGCCACGAGGTCGGTCGTCTCCGAAAACGCCGCGCCGGCGCGCCCTGCCCCGTCGTCGAGGCGAACCTGGATGAGGATGGCCGCGCCCGGCGACCGCTTCGCCAAGGCCTCCACGCGATGCACAGAGTCGACGCTTTGCCAACAATTGACGAACGGAAGGAGGCGATTGATCTTGTTGGTCTGAAGCGACCCGAGAAAATGCCAAGCGGCCTTCGGTTCGGTTTGGGCCAGCAGTTCGGCTTTGCCAACGAGCTCATCGGCAAAGTTCTCGCCGATGCTGACCAGTCCGGCGCCGAGCGCGGCCCGCACCGTGTCGGGACCGAATCCTTTGGTCACGGCGACGATCTCGATGTCGCCCGGATCACCGCCGGCCTCGGCAATCTTGTTGTGCAGGGCCTCGATACGCTGGCGAATCGTCTCGTCCGGGGCCAGAGTTTCGCGGTCGATCACGATTCCCTGTGCAGGGGCTCGATCCAAGCCACCACGCCCTGGCGCTGTCGGTCTCTGCGGGCCCGGAACGACCACAAAGACGGACCACAAGCGGTGCACCGATCTTCGTCGGCCTGCGACTTTTCAAGGGTCACCCCATGGCGACGGAGTTCAATCCGAACGACTTCCGGTAAGTCGAGGGCTGGAGTGCCCCACGTGGTGCGCGATTGAACGGAAGGGCCGAAACGACGTACCAGCCGATCTAGATCTTGGCGGCCGAATTCGTAGCACTCGCCGTGGATGCACGGCCCCAGTCGAGCCGAAATCGGTCCGGACGCAACTTGGCGCATCTTCGCTACGGACGCACCGAGCACCCCCGCCTCGAGTCCCCGCCAACCGCCGTGGACGACTCCCACCGCATCGGAGCTGATCAAGGCGATCGGAGCGCAGTCAGCCACGACGACGGCTAAGGCCGCGCCGGTCACCGCCGTGATGACGCCGTCCGCCAGTGCTCCAGCGTGTTGGCCTGGGCGGTCGACCCGAACGACGCGACGCCCGTGCACCTGACGGAGCCAAGTGCACGGATGGACGGTGAAGTGCGACCAGCAATATCGCGGTCCGTCAGGGGCCGCGCCCACCGCCAAATCTGGGTCAGTGGAATCGGTGAATCGAACTTCGACGCGACTCTCGCCCAACGGGTACCTACTTGAGGAACGAAGGAACGTCGAAGTCATCCTCAAAATCGAGGTCGTCGTCATCAGTTGCGAATGGATCGGCCTGATGATCAGCCACCACGGCTAATGCCGGCCGCTTCGAGCCGGCCTCCGCCGCTTTACCCGTGCGCTGCTCGTCCCATCGATCGAATCCTGCGGCAATCACGGTTACCCGGACCTCGTCGCCCATGTCGTCGTCGATGGCGGTACCAACTATGATGTTGGCGTCGGGATGGGCGACTGCGTGCACGATCTCGGCCGCCTCGTTGAATTCGAACAGGCCGAGGTCGCTGCCACCGGAAATGTTGAGAAGAATGCCTCGGGCCCCTTCAATGCTCGCTTCGAGGAGGGGAGAACTGATGGCTTGGCGTGCCGCCGTCGACGCCCGCCCGTTGCCGGAACCGTATCCGATACCCATGAGCGATGAACCGGCGTCTTGGAGGATGGCCCGTACGTCAGCGAAGTCGACGTTGATAACACCCGGAATGGTGATCAAGTCGGTGATGCCCTGAACGCCTTGCAGCAGCACTTCATCGGCCATTTTGAAGGCCTGCATCATCGTGGTCTTGTCTCCAGCCACCGTAAGCAGCCGATCATTGGGAATCACGATGAGCGTGTCGCACTTCTCTTTGAGGGCCTGGATCCCGTTTTCGGCCTGGACCGACCGCCGTCGACCTTCGAAACCGAAGGGCCGGGTGACTACGCCAATGGTCAGCGCGCCGAGCCCCTTTGCTATTTCAGCGATGACCGGCGCCGCGCCAGTGCCGGTGCCGCCCCCCTCCCCTGCAGTGACAAACACCATGTCGGAGCCTTTCAGCACCTCCACCAGTTCTTCATGATGATCTTCTGCGGCTTGGCGCCCAACTTCGGGGTTTGACCCGGCTCCGAGTCCGCGGGTGAGTTCTCGACCAATATCGAGCTTGATGTCGGCGTCGCTCATGAGCAGCGCCTGAGCGTCGGTGTTGACGGCGATAAATTCGGCGCCTTTGAGCCCCGCCTCGATCATGCGATTGACCGCGTTTACTCCGCCGCCGCCGGCACCGACGACCTTGATCATTGCGAGATAATTCTGTGGCGGGACCAAGGGATGTGACCTCCAGGGATATCGGTGGAATGGCCACCGGTAAGTAGTGAATCGTTCAAGACGAACGGCTCGGGGAAGAACCGAAACTTCAGACAAGGAAAATCCTCTCAGACCCTTGACCTCAACTGAAGGTTTACAGTTATGTCAATCTGTTGTAGATGCTTGCAGTCTACGGGTTTTGATACGCAACGTCAAGTACATCTAAACGGGAGTGACGACGGGGGAATCCGGAACCGACAGGTCCACGACCAACGTGTGGCGCGGGTCCAACGCGCTCGCCAAGATTTCGAGGGCTCGCATCCGGCGTTCAACTGAAGCCAACGAGCCTTCAGTCGTCGCCGAGTGGGACGGAACCGGCGGCGACGAGGAGTCGATGCCGCCCTGGGCGCCATTGCTCGTCGTGGACCCATCCGCTTTGGAAACGTCGACGGCACCGAAGTCGAAGGCCACAGGGCGAGAGGCCACTGATAGACCCGCGCCCGCGGGCTCCGGCTGATCACTCGCCAGGCTGGGAACGAGCACTCGCACTCGATCGCCGTCCACCTGCACAACGATTGTGCTCGCCCTGGTCGAACCTACGATCGACGGCGGCAGGCGTCTTGCGATCAACACGCCCCGTTGAGCGTTTTCGGGGATCTGTCGGCCCGCCACAATCGCGTCGACACCACCCTTGAGCGGGGTGTCTCGCTCCCCCGGGATCACTCCCGCGAAGACAACTCCCAACGCGAACACTCCGTCGCCCGTGAGGGCTGCCGCGCCGAACGGCGAAACTGCTTCGAGAACGGGGGCGATACGGGTCGCCAGAATCCTGGCGCTCATCGGCGTCGCCGGTATCCGTTCCACAGTTACGGCTACCAGGGTGGCCGGCTTGGTCCGCGTGTGGGCCAAGACTCTGCCGGTTGAATCAACTGTCAACCACGTGCCGTTTTTGACTCGGACTGCCGCCACTGCAACGCGCTCGACGACGGTGATGCGTAGCACCGGGTGGGCCCCATCCATGATTCGCGCCACACGAGCGCGGGCGACCCACGGAAGCTTTTCAAGGCGGCGCCGAACCGTTTCGCTCCGCACCAAGATGATGGCCCGACCGCGGCCTACGCCGCTAGCCACCCGAATAGCATCCCCGGAGGTACGGGTGGCCCCCACCACGTCGATACGCGCCACTCCTCCAGCCGGCGAAAACACCAGCGCGATGCCGCCAATGAAGAGACCCGCAAGGAGAGCCACAACCACTGACCGTCGGCGCTGCGACCGTTCAGCCGCCTCAACGACCTCCGCTCTTCTTTGGGCGATCCGCTGGTTTTCCTCCGAAGGGTTGCGCCCCTGCACCGGGCGCCGGCCACGAGTGCCGTGCCCTGCGGGCTCGCCGTCCGTTGGCGTTGGACGCTCGGGCTCGGGCGACGATCCCCAGCGACTCGAAACAGCGTCGGCCAACGGTGGCGGTGGCATACGTCGGTCACGGGGCGGATGCATGATCGTTCGGCCTTTCTAACTCGGCGGCGCGACGCGACGGATGAAGCAGTGCGGCGAGACCCACCGTTCGAACCTCGGGCTGAAGCAAAACCCCCGATACTCGGTAGACCTCATCTCGGACGTGTTGGATCAAACTCCAAATATCGGCCGCAAGGGCAGACTCGTCGGCCTGAATGAAGTTTGCATGTTTCTCTGATACCGATGCCGATCCGAGCCGGGCGCCGCGCAATCCTGCTTGATCGATGAGGCGTCCTGCGCTGTCTCCCGGCGGATTGGTAAAGACCGATCCGCAGTTCGAGCCGCCCGGCTGATGTTCGCGGCGCCAGCGCACGATCTCGGAAATCTCGACCTCGGAGCGGCTTCGGTCGCCCGGTTGCAGCTCGAATGTCGCATCCAAGACGACCTCTTTCGAGCCGATGGCCGAGTGCCGGTACGCGAGATCGAGATCTGAAACCGATCGCTCTTCGATCGGTCCGGCGCCGCGAAGGTCGATCACTCGGACATGGTGGAGGTTCGCGCCAACATCGGAGCCGTGTCCCCCTGCGTTCATGGCTACGGCGCCGCCAACCGAGCCCGGCACGCCCACGGCCCACTCGAGACCCGTCAACCCCGCCGCCGCCGTCTTCCGGGCCAGAACCGGCAACTTCACCGCCGCGCCCGCCGTCACCGTGGATCCCCGTACCGTTATTTCCTCGAACAGGCCAGCGAACTCGAGCACCAAACCAGCAAAACCTTCATCGGCGATGAGTAGGTTGGACCCCTGGCCGACGCACAGCACATCGAGGCCGAATCGCTGCACCGCCGCCCTAATATCGAACAGCTCATCGGGGTCATTTACTCGAAAAAGCAGCGCAGCTCTCCCGCCAACCCGCAGAGTTGTGGACGCCGCGAGCAAGACTTCGCGTCTCACCCGATCACCCAACACCCTCGCCGCCGCATCGAAGTCAGGGCGGGTGACTGCGCCCGGCCGGTTCGCAACGTCAGCCACGACCGGGCTCCAGCAGTGAGAGGAGTTCGTCGGGAAGTGTCGTCAAGTCGCCCGCGTTCAAGGTTATGCACACATCGCCGGCTCGCAGTTCCCCCGCGAGGAAAGCGACCAACTCGGCGCGATCGCTCACATCGACCACGGCGGCCTCGGGGTGTCGGGCTCGCACCGCGTCAGAAATCCGTTGGCTCGACACTCCCGGAATCGGGGCCTGGCCAGCGGCGTAGATCGGCGTGACGACGATCAGGTCAGCATCCGAAAAAACATCCCCGAAGTCGGCTCCGAGCGCCTCCGTACGCGTGTACCGATGAGGTTGGAATACGGCCACTATCCGCCTCCAGCCCGCGCCCGGCGCTATCGCGCGCGCGGCGCGCAACGTGGCCAAGACCTTGGCCGGCAGATGGCCATAGTCATCGATGAAGGTGATGCCATTGGCTTCACCGCGCCATTCGAAGCGCCGGGCCACCCCTGCGAACTCACCCAGAGAGGCCACTAGGCGATCGATGGGCGCACCCAATTCGACGCCCATGGCGAGCACGGCGACCGCGTTGCGAGCGTTGTGCAGTCCGGGCACGCGCAGAACAACTTCGGCTACGAGTCGACCCGCCCGTTCGACTCGCAGGCGCGATCCCATTCCATCGACGACGTAGTCAGCGATATGGAAATCGGCCTCGGGATCGGTGCCGTAACTGATCATGTTTCGGTGTCGCTGGTGCAGGCGTCGCGCCCCTTCGTCGTCCGCGCCGACGACCCGAACACCGGTCGATTGATCCACGAATGCGTCGAACGCCGCCTCGAGGTTGGCCATCGACTTATGAAAGTCGAGGTGGTCTTCCTCAATATTGGTGACGATCACCGACTCTGCTCGGAATCGCACGAACGAACCGTCACTCTCGTCGGCCTCGACGGTCAGCCACGGGCCGGGATTCCAGCGCACTCCCGTCCCGAGCTGGCGGACGAGTCCTCCGACTATGAACGACGGAGCGAAGCCCGCCGAATCGAGGGCCAACGCCAACATGGCCGAGGTCGTGGTCTTGCCGTGCGTGCCCGAGACGGCCACGGTGCGCTTACCCCGAGCGATCGCTTCCATCATCGCCGGCCTTCCGGCCACCGGGATACCTTGGGCAATCGCGGCATCGAGTTCAGGATTGCCAGGCCCAATCGCAGTGGATACCGCCACGAGATCGGCGCCGTCGATGTGAGTGCGGTCGTGGCCAATCCAGACTTTCGCCCCGGCGTTGCGAAGCGCGTCGAGCACCAGTCCGTCGCTCTGATCACTTCCCGATACCCGATGACCTTCGGCGAGGAGAATATGGGCGAGCGCGCTCATCGCCGCGCCCCCAATGGCAACGATATGCACATGGCCGATTCGGTCCAGTTCAGGGACCCAGTCATTCATCGCTCGACTTCTTGTCGTCGGCGACGCACGGCGTCCGAGCGTGGCCGTCGAGTGGCGGCCGGGACGGACGAGCGGGCCGGTCGCGATCGCGTCGGACCTGTGACCGGATTGCTTGGGTGATGTTGCACCCCAATCGTCACCGCTCGGCCGACGGCAGACTCGTCCAACTCTGACACCAGTTCCGAAGGGCGATCGGCCACGAAGCCGCGGCGGGCGATCGAGAGCAAGATCCCCACGCTCCCCAGCAGCATGATCAACGACGACCCGCCAGCCGAAATGAGGGGCAGCGGAACACCGGTGATGGGCAGGACGCCGCACACCGCTCCGATGTTGAAAAAGGCTTGCACGAGAACGCCGGTCGTCACCCCTACGGCCAGCAGATAGCCGAAATCGTCGGCGGCGTGGCGGGCGATGCGATAACCGATAACCCCGAACGCGACGAAGAGTCCGATCACCAAGAGCGTTCCGATCAGCCCGAGTTCTTCGCCAATGACGCTCATGATGAAGTCGGTGGATGCGTTGGGCAAGTAGCCCAGCTTGGCTCGGCCGTTGCCGATTCCAACGCCGAGAAAGTTTCCCGAGCCCAATCCCACGAGCGATTGATGGAGGTGGTAGCCAATCCCGCTGACATCACGATTGGGGTGGAGAAACGTCAACAACCGGTCGCGTCGATAGCTCTCGAGTAGTCCGAACACGACGACAAGTCCGGCCAATGCACCCGCCATGCGCCAAAGGCGGGCGGAGGGGATTCCCGAGGCAATCAGCATAACGGTGACGATGGCGACAACGATCAAGGTGGTACCCATGTCCGGCTCCGAAACGATGAGAACGCCGATCGCCAAAGTCGCCAGCACAACGGGCCGCGTGCTCAAGCGAGGTTCGTGAAGGCGATGAGCGCGCGCCGAGAGTAAGGCCGCGACGACGACGGTGAGGGCCAATTTCGCAAGTTCGCTCGGCTGAATTCGTACCGGACCGACGTCCAACCATCGGCGACCCCCATTAACCGTCCGCCCGACTGGCGTGAGGACGATGGCCAACGCGAGCCCGGTCGCTACGAGCAGAGGGACCGCCATCCTCCGCAGCCGTCCGTAGTCCGCGTATGCTCCGACAAGGAGGGCGATCGAACCGATGCCGGCGAAAGTGAGCTGCTGTGCGAAGGACCGCCATGGAGCCTGGGTCCGCAACCCGATCGACGCCGACAGAACCATCACCAAACCGATGCCCAAAAGCGCGATGACAACGCAAAGTAGAACTAATGCCAAGGCCGGCCACCTCGGCCGAGCCCGCGCCATCCTACGGCCCGACGGATGGGTCACACTGCGAAGCGGGAGCGCGCCCGACCGGTCCGTCACCGGCGGTCGTCCTGAGATCGTCATCCGCGGATGCTGAACGCGACCGGGGGGCATTAGTCAATACCTCCAAGGGCAATGAAATCAGCGTAGAAGATAGCCAACGCGACGGCGACACAGAAGAGGGCAATGATCCAGAAACGAACGATAACCGTCGTTTCCGGCCAACCCCCCAATTCGAAATGGTGATGGATGGGGGCCATACGGAAGACCCGCCGCTTGTTGAACGCGTGGAAGCTGAAGATCTGTATGACCACCGAAACCGTTTCGAATACGAACAGGCCTCCGAGAATCGGGAGGAGCAGCTGGGTGTAAGTGACCACGGCTAAGGCGCCGAACGCCGAGCCGAGCGCCAACGCCCCTACGTCACCCATGAAGATCCTGGCCGGGAAGGCGTTCCACCAAAGGAACCCGGCGCAAGAACCGGCCAGGGCCGCGGCCAGAATGGCCAGATCCAATGCCTGGGGAACTCGATATACGTTGCCGTGTCGAAACATCCAGAAGCACATCACGACATACGCCGAATACCCGTAGATAGACGAACCGGCCGCTAGCCCATCCAGCCCATCGGTAAAGTTCACGCCATTCGAAAATCCGATCATGGTCACGACGGCAAACGCTATCCACACTCCTCTCGGCACTCCGATACCTGGCAGGTCATAGCGGGTAAACCCAATATTGGCCCGCACATGGGCCCAGGTGAACGCCAGCGACGCAAAGATCATCGCCACCGCCAGTTGACCCAGAATCTTCATACGTTTGTTCAGACCCAGGCTCCGCCTATGGGTGACCTTGATCCAATCATCGGTCAGCCCGACTATTCCGCCGCCGACCAGGGCAAAAAGGACTAGAAGCCCTCCTCGACTGAATTTGGCGTCGTTCCGTATGAAATGCGGAACGACATATCCAATTACTGCCGCCGCTACGATCGCTATACCACCCATTGTGGGCGTGCCCGACTTCTTCTGGTGTTGCGAAATGTCGTTCCGAATTGGCTGGCCGATGCCGTGAGTCGCGAACCATCGAATGAGTATCGGCATACCCAGGAGGCAGCTCAGAAATCCAAGACCGCCCCCCAACAGCAGGGCGATCATGGGGCTGTGCTCATGGGCCCGCCAAGCTCCCCGATCAGGCGAACGGCCAACGACTGAAGTCCAGCCACCAGGCTGCCCTTGACCAGAACGGCGGCCCCCCCGTCGAGCGCTCCCAAATTGTCGAGCGCCGTGAGGACCTCATCCTGGGAATGCACATGAAAGGCTTTCGCACCGTAGGCCGGCGCATTGACGGCAATGACATGAATAGAGCTGTCGTTGGCTTCGTCGGCAATCTGACGATGCCAGGAATCGCCCGCAGGACCAAGTTCGGCCATCACCCCCAGCACCGCGACTCGGGGCCGCACCGACAGCTGGCAGAGGGCCGCAAGACCAGCCCTCATGGACGCGGGATTGGCGTTGTACGCGTCATTGATCACGATCGGTCCGGCTGCGGTTCGAACTACTTCCATGCGGGCCGGCGACAACATCGGATCGGCAAGACCGACGACGACGTGATCGATTGAACTTCCCACCAGCAGCGCTCCTGCGGCGGCCGCCAGAGCATTCGAAACCTGGTGGAGGCCCCGGGCCCCCACTCTCACCGTGGCCTCTCCGAACGGACTCACCAGATCGAATCGGGGCCGTAAGTCGTCGTCAAGACGAACGTTCGTAGCCCTCACATCGGCTCCCGGTGCTTCGCCAAAGGTCAGTATGGGGCCGTCGGTTCGCGCCCGGATGCGTCGGGTGCTCGAGTCGTCAGCGTTGAGAACTGCGCACCCTTTGTCACCGAGGCCAGCCACCGAAACGACCAATTCACCTTTGGCCTCGGCAATGGCTTCGACTGAACCGAACTCTCCGAGGTGGGCCATCCCGATGTTCGTGACGATTCCGATGTTCGGCTGTGCCATCTCGCAGAGCAGGGCGATGTGGCCCTGTCCACGAGAGCCCATCTCGATCGCCATGACCCACGCGTCTTCGGGGGTATCGAGGAGGGTGATCGGCACGCCGAGCTCGTTGTTGAATGAACGAACGCTCGCTCCCGTCTGACCCTTTTGGCGCAGGATCGCATTCAGCAAATCTTTCGTCGAAGTCTTACCGCTCGATCCGGTAATGGCTATGACTGGACCTTTGAACCGGTGCCGGGCGGCACGCCCCAGCGCTTGCAACGCGATCAAAGTAGATTTGACCACGAGTTCCGGTCCGGACCTGGTCGGATACTCAACGAGCAATGCCGCCGCACCGTCCGCGACCGCCGCGTCGGCGAAGTCATGACCGTCTCTATCCCCTTGCAGAGCGACGAACAGCTGCCCAGGAATAACCGTTCGCGAGTCCACGGTCACACCGCTGAAAGTCGCTTCACCGAGCACTGATCCGCCGGTTATGAGCGCAGCTTCGGCCAGCGTCATTCGCATGTTTGACATCCATCCGCAGAGCGCGTATTTCCGAAACGAGCCATGAGTATCGTGTCGGCTATTTGACGATCGTCGAAAGGAAACGTCACGGCCCCGATTTCTTGTCCGGTCTCGTGGCCTTTCCCGGCGATGACAACGGTGTCACGGTCCCGTGCTGTCGCTAACGCATAGCTGATGGCCGCGCGCCGGTCAGGCTCGACGTGCAAGCTTGAAAGTCCCACTCCACGCATACCTTTGCGCACCTCTTCGATGATCGTCAGGGGATCTTCACTTCGAGGGTTGTCACTCGTAAGGATCGCGATGTCGGCGAGCCGCTCCGCTGCCTCTCCCATTAAGGGCCGCTTGAGGCGGTCGCGCTCCCCGCCGCAACCGAACACCAGGATGAGGCGACCGCCTTGGGCGATCGCGGCGCGGGTCGACTCCAACACCGCCTCCAGTGCCGCGGGGGTATGGGCATAGTCGACCACGACTGCGAACGGCTGCCCGATTCGGACTACTTCAAAGCGACCCGGAACAACGGGGGCGCTCGCCAGGGTCGACGCTATGACCATCTCATCGATGCCCAAGGCCGCGGCCACAGTCGCCGCTCCCAGTGCGTTGGCCACATTGAACTGTCCACCCATCGGAAGTTCGACGTTGTGGCCACGCCAAACGAAAGTACTGGATGTAGCATTCAGCTTCAGGTTCTTGGCATCGTTGATCGAAAACGGGATGGAGGGTAGCGCGACAGTATCGAGCAGAAGCCGACCGCGGGGATCATCCGAATTCACTACCGCCAAGTCTGCGAATCGAGAATCAAACAGACGGGCTTTGGCTCGAAAATACGCTTCCATCGTAGGGTGAAAATCAAGATGGTCCGGACTGAGATTCGTAAAGAGAACGGCACGGAAGCGCGTTCCGTCAACCCGGTGCAATTCGAGGGCGTGTGAGCTCACCTCCATCGCGACGTTCTGCACGCCCCGCTCGCGGAATGTCGCGAATCGATCCTGCAATTCTGTCGCTTCAGGTGTGGTCCGAGCCCCGGTCAGTGTTCCGAGTATTTCCGCGCTTCGGCCGGCCGACCTCAAAATATGACCGAGCAACATGACCGTGGTCGTTTTACCGTTGGTTCCGGTCACGCCAATGATCTCGAGCGTCTCGGACGGCTGACCGTGGAGGGCTGCCGCGAAGGGTCCCATCGCCTCGCGCGAACTCGTCACGATCAGTTGCGGAAGCTGGGGAGCGGTGCGTTCCTGGCGCTCCACTATGAGCGCCGCCGCCCCGGCCCTGGCGGCGTCGTTGGCGAACCTGTGACCATCGACTTTGAGGCCGGTGATGCAGCAGAAGAGGGTCCCGGGGCCCACCAGGCGCGAATCGTGAGCAATCAAACCAATATCGGGATCGTGGGCCGCACCCGCCGGAACGTATCGGTCTACTTGGATGGGCCAGCGGCTCCGCTCAACCGCGCCGAGGAGGCTACTGAGCTTCACGGTGAAACCCCGGGCACAGATCGTTGGCCACCAAGCGACCGAGGTGGCGATGGTGCAATCTTCGAGGCCGTAGCCGCGAGGGTGGTCGGAATACGAGGGTCGAGCGCCGGATCGCCATGTTCGGGCAGTGACACCGTGCGGCCATCGCCGTCAAGACCTTCGAGCACGAGGGGCCCCCGGGCGACCGCCGCCGCCGACCGTCGGCCGTCGACCTGGGTAGGCGCAACACGAAAATGCTGGACCGCTTGGCGCATTATCTCCGAGAACACTGGCGCCGCGGTCTGACCTCCGTAGATGGGTGTCGGTTCATCGAACAGGACCATCGCGACGAGCCGTGGATTTTCCGCCGGAACCATCCCGATGAAGCTCGCGATGTAGGCGCCGGGCTTGTAGCCGCTACCGACCGGATTCCTTTTTCGGGCAGTGCCCGTCTTGCCGGCGACCGAGTAGCCGGGAATGGCGGCCTGTTGGCCGGTTCCTGAGATCACCGCCGCCCGCAGCCAGGTGCGGAGCTGCTCTGCCGTCACGGCCGACACCACCTGGGGCCGCGGCGGTGCGGGCTGGTCGGTCTGGACCCCGTCGGGTGATACCACGGCCTTGATGAGCTGGGGCGTGACTCGGCGGCCATCGCCGGCCAATGCCGCATACACGCTCAGCATCTGCAGCGGCGTGACCTGAATGCCCTGACCGATCGGGATCGCGCCGATGTCTGTTCCTGACCAATGGTTCGGCGAACGCATGATGCCGACCGACTCGCCGGGAAACTCAATGCCGGTGCGGCGTCCGAGACCGAACTTTCGTAAGTAAGCGTCGACGCGGTTTTTTCCTAATCGTTTGGCAATCATAATGGTTCCCACGTTCGATGAAGTCGACAAGATGTCACCCATTGTCCATGCCAGAGTGTCATGGCGATGATCGTCGCTGAAAAGGTGATCCGCGACTTGCAACGTGTCAGGAACCCCGAAGCGCTCGTCGGCGCGGATCAGTCCATCTTCCAGGGCCCCAGAAATGGTGATCACTTTGTTCACGGAACCCGGGTCGTAAGTGGCCACCACCGAATCGGCCCGACTGCTGACAACCGGTCCTTGACGGGTCTGGTCGACTGTCGTCATCGCCAGGATTTGGCCGTCGGTGTCCATGACGATGGCGGTGGCCCGCAATGCGTTGTAGCGGGCCACGGAAGTCTTCAGGAGGGATTCGACGGTGTATTGGAACGAACGATCCACACTCAGCACGAAGCTGGTTCCTCGTTGGACCTCGGTCACGACTTTCGAAGCCCCGGTCGGCACCCGGCGCCCGAGCCGGTCGTACTCGGCCATGCTCTTGCCGTCGCTGCCGCGTAAGCGGCCGTCCAGCTGCTTTTCAAGACCGCTCACTCCACCGTCAAGGCTCACCCGTCCGATCACGGACCGGGCCAGGTCTCCAGCCGGATTCACTCGAACGATCTGGTCTTCGATGCTCACTGCGTCAAGCTTCTCCTTGACGCGAACGGCCCGCAGGCGCGACGCCGCGGCGTCGTCGAGATTGCGGGCCAACATTTGGTAGGTGGTGCGGCCGCTCAGCTTCGCCGCCAGCTCTTTGCGAGATAGAGGCAGCACCGTGGCCAGGGCGTTCACATAGCTGGCCCGCATTGATGGATCCACCTGGCGAGGGTTGATCGAGACCGTATAGGCCGGAACGCTCATGGCCAGCGCGACCCCCCGCCGATCGAACAAGTCACCTCGCGGCCCGAGTTGGCGCTCGGTGCGGATCCTTTGCTTGAGGCCAAGATCTTCATACTGTCGAGAGGACCCCACTTGCACCCAGGCCATACGCGTGGCCAGGAGCGCGAAACAAACGATCCAAACGGCCGTGACATGACGGACCCGTCGACGCGACAAGCGCCCCCCGCGGTGGATCACGGCGCTGGATCAGACGACGTGTTAGGGACAAAATGAATCGCATCAGGTATGACCAATCCGAGGTCACGGGCGGCCGCGACTATCCGGTCAGGGGACTCGAGCCGAGCTACCTCCGACCGCAGCACCGTGCGTTGTTTCTCCTGTTCGGTCATTGACCGTTGCAATCCGTCCAGTCGAACCTGTCCCTGCGCCAGTTTCGCATGGAGGGCTACGGCGCCGAAGAATGCGATGGCGACACACACAGTGGCTAAAAGCGCAGCCGTCAGCATGGTGCGTTGACGGCGACGTTCGCGCACCGATCGGGGCCGCACGACCCGCAGGTTGGGACGAGCCTCGGGCGCCGGAAGGACTCGAGGGGCGCGGCGGGGTTCCGGGCGCAATGCCGGGGCCGTAGCGCCCGGGCCCACGTAAGCCCCAGGCGCAAAACGGTCTTGAACTGGTGGAGTCGAACTCGGGTACGGGCGAGGGGCCACGCGCGGTTGGGCGACGGTTGGTCTCGGTCGCGAGTGACCCGCCGGGTGAGCTCTTCGGGCCGCAGATAGGACGCTTTCGTCGATCGGGCCCTCGAAGTCGGGAAATGGATCCTGAAGATCTTCGGGCCGGATACGTACCGGCGGCAGCGCCGTCGGTCTCCTCGGAGGCAACGGGGCCGGTTCGAATCGGGTCCCGGCAGAGCGGCGTGGCCGCAGTTGGGTCACACTCACGCTGGACCTCCTGGCCCGTGCCAGTTTCGAGGTTTGTGAGACCTGTTGTCAGGCCCCTTTTCGAACACCCGAGCCAGCGCGCTGGCCGCTCGGGGGTTGGCTGCTATCTCTGTCGCAGACGGGCGGATGACCCCATTGCGTAACCGTCGGCCTCGGGGAAGAGCCCCACAATTGCAGGGCAGGCCGACGGGGCAGGTGCATCCGCCCGTCGCGGCAAAGACAAAGCGGTCCTTGACGATGCGGTCCTCACCCGAATGGTAAGAGAGGACAATGCAACGGCCGCCCGGCCGAAGCCGGTCTATAGCCGTATCGAGCGCCGACCGCAAGACGCTCAATTCGTCGTTGACGTGAATCCGAAGGGCCTGAAACGACCGCTTCGCGGGGTGCCCGCCCACCCGACGCGTGGCCGCAGGGATGGCGGATGTGATGATTTCGGCCAACTCCACGGTGGTGGAAATCGGGCGCCGGGCGACTATGGCCCTGGCGATGCGCGCCGCGAATTTCTCGTCGCCGTACTCGCTCAGAATCGTGGCGAGTTCGTCTGCTCGCGCCTCGTTGACCACATCCGATGCGGTCAGGCCCGTAGATTGGTCCATGCGCATATCCAGCGGCGCGTCCTGTCGAAAGCTGAACCCCCGTTCGCCGGCATCAAGTTGATGAGAACTCGCACCAAGGTCGAAGAGCACCGCCGATGCCAACGCCGGAATGCCGTCGCGGCCGCCATCCACCTCGTCGAGGACGGCGCCCATTTCGTCAAAACGCGCGTGACGGACCACCACCCGGGACCCGAATCGGAACAGTCGATGGGTCGCCGCGGCTACTGCGCTGAGGTCGCGGTCCAGGCCAAGCAAGGTGAGATCGGAGCGGGAGTCGAGGATCGCAATCGCGTGGCCCGCGCCCCCTAGAGTGGCGTCGACGATACGTCCGGGCGGTACCGGAGCGATCCACGCGATCACCTCGTCACACATGACGGGGACGTGATAGAAGTCGGTCATCGCCCAACCTCGTCGGCTG
>JANYDT010000214.1 GCA_025359845.1 Acidimicrobiia bacterium | reverse complement strand
CGCACCATCGCCGCCTGGCTACCCCGAACTCATCCAACTCGTCTCGACCGCGGAACAGTTCAACGCGGCGGAGAATTGGCATTCCGACGTGATGTTCCAAGCGGAGCCGCCGCTGGGCTCCATCCTGCGAGCGCTCCAGTTACCACCTTATGGCGGCGATACAGTATGGGCCAATATGGAAATGGCCTACGAGAACCTGCCCGACGATGTGAAAGAACGAATTGAAGGCAAGCTGGCCATTAATTCATTCGTCAAGGTGTTCGGCCGCAACCTTGATGCCGAGAAGCGGGCGCAGCGCCTGGCCGAATACCCTGAAGTGGCTCATCCAATGGTGCGCACTCATCCCGTAACCGGTGAGAAGGCTCTTTACTGTTGCGGCCCATTCACCGATCGCATCGAAGGGATGGACCGGGCCGAGAGCGATGCGCTCCTCGAGTATTTGTTTGCTCGCACCGCCATCCCGGAGTACCAAGTCAGGTTCCGATGGTATCCGGGCAGTCTCGCGCAATGGGACAATCGCTGCACCCAGCACTACGCCGTTCCCGACTATCGGGGCTTCAATCGCCATATGGAGCGAGTCACGATCTTGGGGGATCGACCCTTCTAACGTCGGGAGGGTGAACCGCCCCGCCGCGGGACTCGCCACTGCGCACCCGTTACCGCCTCGAAGGGGCAATAGCCCAGGACCGGCGCGGCGAGGGTCGAATCGGGTAGATTTTCGTCCGCTACGTACAAATACGAAGGAGCGCGAGATGCACGATCTGATCATCCGAGGCGGAACTGTCGTCGACGGTACTGGCGAGCCGCCTCGAACTGCCGACATCGCAATCGACGGAAACCGGGTAGCCGAAGTGGGTGACTTGGCCGGCGTCGCCGCGCATCGCACCATCGACGCCGACGGCGCCATTGTCGCCCCCGGCTTCGTCGACGTGCACGCCCACTACGACGGCCAAGCCACGTGGGATTCGCGGCTGTTGCCCAGCGCTTGGCACGGCGTCACAACTGTGGTGTTCGGCAACTGCGGCGTGGGTTTCGCCCCGGTCCACACCCATCATCACAACCGACTGGTCGAGTTGATGGAGGGCGTCGAAGACATCCCGGGCACGGCCTTGCACGAGGGCCTCAGCTGGGCTTGGGAAAGCTTCGAGGACTACCTCGACGCCCTCGACTCGCGCCCCCATGACATCGACTTCGCCGCCCATGTGCCCCACGGCGCGTTGCGTCTCTACGTGATGGGTGAGCGCGGCGCGGATCACACCGAGCGAGCCACCGCCGAAGAAATCGGGCGGATGGGCGAGCTGGTGCGGCGCGGGGTGGCCGCCGGCGCGGTCGGCTTCGCCACCTCCCGCACCACCAACCACAAGTCGAGCAAAGGTGAGCCGATCCCCACCCTGACGGCCGCCCGCGAAGAATTGGTCGGGATCGCCACCGAGATGGGCCGAACCGGCAAGGGCGTATTCCAGATCGTCAGCGATCTCGGGTCGATGGAAGACGAGTTCGAGACCTTCCGCACGATGATGGCGGTCTCGGGCCGACCCATGTCGATCTCGCTCGCCGGTGGCCGCAGCGCCGGCGGTCGCACGGCCGGTTACCACCAGATTCTCGCCGCCATCGACGCCGCCGTGGCCGACGGTTTCGAGATGCGGGCCCAAGTGCCAACTCGGGCCATCGGCGTGTTGCTCGGTCTCCAGGCCACTCTCAATCCGTTCATGCGCTGCTCCACGTTCAAGTCATCGCTGGCCGCGCTCGGACTGGCCGATCGGGTCGCGGCGATGCGCCGAGAAGACGTCCGGGAGGCTTTGCTGCGAGAAGTAGAGGCCATGGCGATGTATGGAGATGGCACTTATCACCGGATCTTTTCGCTCGGTGACCCGCCCGATTATGAACCTCCCGCGTCAGCCAGTGTTGACGCCAGGGCTCGGGCTGCGGGCGTCACCCCGGCCGAGCTGATTTACGACCTGCTGCTCGAAGACGAAGGACGGGCGCTGCTCTACTCGCCCGTTTTGTCGTGGGTCGACGGCAACCTTGATGCCGTACGCGAGATGCTCGTGCATCCGCGCACGATTCCCGGTCTGTCCGACGGAGGCGCCCACGTCGGCACCATTTGTGACGGGAGCTTTCCCACGTCGCTGCTCACCCATTGGTGCCGCGACCGGTCCCGCGGCGAACGTCTCGACCTCGCCTTTGCCGTCAAGGCCCAGAGCCGCGATACCGCCGTCGCCGTTGGACTCACGGACCGCGGCCTGTTGGCGCCGGGCTTCAAGGCCGACCTCAATGTGATCGACTTCGAGGGCCTGACGCTCCATGCGCCACAGATGAGCTACGACCTTCCGGCCGGCGGCAAACGGCTGTTGCAAAAGGTCGACGGATACCTCCACACCATCGTTTCCGGGCAAGAGACGTACACGAACGGAACGCCCACCGAAGCCCTGCCCGGCCGACTCGTAAGGAACTTCGCATGACTGCTACCACCGAAACCACAACGACCTATCCGATCATCTCGGCCGACTCCCATATCACCGAGCCGCCCGAGACATACATCGACTTTATCGACCCGGCGTGGCGCGACCGGGCGCCGCGTATGGTTGACGGAGGACCGGGGATAGGCGATCAGTTCATCGTCGACGGCATGAAGAAGCCGATCAACATCGGCACGGCCGCGGCTGCGGGGTTACCGCCGGAACAGATCCGCTTGAAGGGCCGCCGGTTCTCGGAGTTGCATCGTGGTGGCTGGGACCCCGTGGCGCGTCTGCTCGATCAGGACCGCGACGGCGTAGCCGCCGAGATCATCTATCCGACAGTGGGCATGGTGTTGTGCAATCACCGTGACGCCGACTACAAGGTGGCCTGTTTCGACGCTTACAATCGTTGGATCGCGGCCTTCTGCGAACATGCTCCCAACCGACTCATCGGGTGCGGTCAGACCGCCATGCGCTCAGTGGAGGAAGGGATCGCCGACCTGCATTCCATCAAGGCCCTGGGGCTTCGCGGCGTGATGTTGCCCGGGCTACCGGTAGTCGAGGATTACGACTCCCCTGTGTATGCCCCGTTCTGGGAGGCGGCCATTGAACTCGGCCTGCCGCTCAGCTTTCACATTCTCACCTACCGCCAAGGCGAGACCCGCGGTCCGGCGATGAACACGTTTCTCTCGGTCGTGCGGGGCTGTCAAGACATCATGGGCATGCTCGTGCTCGGCGGCGTGTTCGAGCGCCATCCGGGGCTCCGGATCGTGTGCGTCGAGGCCGACGCCGGATGGGTCCCGCATTTCCTGTACCGCATGGACCACGCGTACAAGCGCCACCGCTACTGGCTGCCCGCCGGCCAAACTCCTCTCTCGAGGCTCCCGAGCGAGTACTTCTCCGAACACATTTCGGTCACGTTCCAAGACGACTGGACGGCCTTTCGCCATGCCGACGATATGAACTGGCGCAACCTCATGTGGGCCAACGACTTCCCCCACAGCGACTCCACGTGGCCGTGGAGCCAAGCGATGTTGGCCGAACACACTGCCCAGTTACGACCCGAGCAGCGCGAGGCCATACTGAGCGGCAACGTGGCGAGCCTCTATCAACTCGACCTGGCGACCTTGTAAGCCCATCCCGGCTTGTGCTTCGCTGCCCCGGTCGGCGTTAAAGCCGACCGGGGGTCAGCGGCTAACAGACGGAGCGGCCGTCAGACCGTGCGGCCAAGAAACGACAGGAACTCGGTCTGGACATCGGCGCCGGCCGGGGGCTCGACCTTGGCGTCGAATACGCCGGGCTGGCGGATCATGGCGTCCATCGGCTTGAGCCCGCTATAGGCACCCTCGACGAGTCCGGAATCCAACGACTCGTCGCCACCCACGGACCTAGCCAGATCCCAGGTGTGCACGAGCGTGTCGGTGGTGACCAATCGACCAAGCACGTCAGCGGCCGGCATGGGGCCGAACGGACTCGGGACGGCCTTGGTGAGGTCGCCGTTGGCCATGGAGTTCGAGAGCGCCCCTTTGGCCCGTCCCCAGGCCGCCACGATGTCTTCATCGGGGTCGACCACGACCGCCTCGGTGCCGTCGATGGCGGCGGCAACGCTCAAGTGGAAATTGGCCACGTGGGCGACGACATCGCGGGCCTTCCACTCGGTGCACGGTGATTGGTTGCCCCAGGCATCGGTTGGCGCAGCTTGGACCCGGGCATCAAACCCGGAAACGGCAAGATCGACTCGGTCGGTGATTTCACTCATACTCCCGACGCTAGCGCTACCCCCGTGACCGACGCACAGCGACGCGGAGACGCAAGGGGCTCGGTCGAGCAGGCCCTAAGGTAAGCAGCCCATGACGGCGCTCTCCGAGATCCTGCCCCCTCCGGGGTCTGATCCGGCCGACGTGCTCGAGGCCTTCGTGGCATGGGCCGCCGAGGGGGGCAGACCGCTCTACCCGCACCAAGAAGAAGCGGCGCTGGCTCTCGCCTCCGATACCCACGTGGTGTTGGCCACGCCGACGGGTTCGGGCAAGAGCCTCGTGGCCCTTGCCGGCATCGTCTTGGCCCGCAATCGCGGCCAACGGGCGGTTTGGACGGCACCCATCAAAGCGCTCGTGGGCGAGAAGTTCTTCGAGCTCGTGGACTTGCTGGGGCCGGCCGACATTGGGCTCGCCATCGGCGACGCATCGATCAACCGCGACGCGCCCATCCTGGTTTGCACCGCGGAGGTGCTGGCCAATGTCGCCCTGCGCCACGGCGCCGCCACTGATTTCGGCTTCGCGTTTCTCGACGAGTTCCACTACTACGCCGAACACGATCGCGGATGGGCGTGGCAGGTGCCGCTGCTGACCATGCGACAGTGCCAGTTCGTGCTCGCCTCGGCCACATTGGGCGATATGGCCTTCATTGCCGAAGACTTGGCCACGCGCAGCGGCCGCGAAGTCACGCTGGTCACAAGCGTCGATCGCCCCACCCCACTTTTTCATCAGTGGCGTACGACACCGGTCGCCGATACCGTCCAGGAAGCGATCGAGAAGGGCCTATCGCCCATCTATCTCGTGCACGCCTCACAAGCCGACTCCATCGAGCGGGCCAGCGCGCTCGTGAGCCTTCCGCTCACCACCCGTCCGCAGCGCGAGGCCATCGCCGAGGCACTGAAGGGAGAGCGCCTCGTCACGGGGTTCGGGCAATCGCTCGGGCGCTTCTTGCGCAACGGCGTCGGCGTCCATCACGCCGGCATGCTCCCCCGCTACCGGCGCCTCGTCGAGCGCCTTGCCGGTGAGGGCCTCCTCCCGGTGATCTGTGGCACCGACACACTCGGCGTGGGCATCAACATTCCCATCCGCACCGTGCTGCTGAGTGCTCTGACGAAATTCGACGGCACCAAGGTGCGGACGCTGCGGGCCCGCGAATTCCATCAGTTGGCAGGGCGGGCCGGTCGCCCGGGGTTCGACCCCGATGGGCACGTTTGGGCCCAGGCGCCCGAGCACGTGATCGAGAACGAGCGGGCGCTCGCTCGGGCCGGCGATGACCCCAAGGCTCGGCGCAAGGTTCACCGCGCCGCTCCCCCGAAAGGGTTCGTGCACTACGACGACAAGACTTTCGAACGGCTCATCGCCGCCGAATCGGAGTCGCTCACATCGCGCTTTCGGGTCAGTCCGAATCTGATCGCCACGGTCCTGGCCCGCGATCACAATGAAGGACCGGCCGCGCTGAAGGCGCTACTGAACGACAACCACGACACCGCCGCCCGCAAACGCGACCATAAGCGTCGCGCCATCGCCATCTACCGCAGCCTCGAAGCAGCCGGAGTCGCATCGCGCCAACGCGACGCGACAGGGCGCTGTGCCGGGGTCCAAATCGGATCACTGGTGACCGGTGAAGAAGAACGAGCGGCCGTGAGCTTCACCTCGGCGCTGGGCCCCTTCGCCATCGAAGTGGTCGACACGCTCGACGTCGAAGATCTCGCGTACGTGCTCGATGTGGTGTCGGTTGTCGAATCGGCCATCGATGACCCGAACCAGATTCTGTACGCCCAGGAACGCGCCGCGCGCGGCAATGAAGTGGCGCGACTCAAAGCCGAAGGCGTGGCCTACGAAGACCGCATGGACCAGCTGGAAGGCATAACCTGGCCCAAACCGCTCGAGGAAGTCATCGCCAGTTGCTACGCAACGTACCGCGAACACCACCCCTGGATCCACGAGACTCCGTCCCCGAAGTCGATAGTGCGCGAGATGCTCGAAACCGGCGAGACATTCAATGGGTTCATCCGTCGGTACAAGCTGGAGCGCTCCGAGGGGTTGCTGTTGCGCTATCTCACCGACGTGTGGCGGGCCCTCGACCGCTCCCTCCCCGCCAGCGCCTACAACGACCCTCTCGAAGACGTAATCGATTGGTTGCGGGCTTTGCTCACCGCCACCGACGCGTCGCTGCTCGAAGAGTGGGAACGACTTTCCGACCCGACCGCCCCCGCCCATCACCGGGAGGCGCCGGCGACGCCGATGATTGTCGCCGGTCCCCCCCGAGCGTGGCGCACCACCGTGCGCACGGCGGCGTTCGGATGGGTGTCGCTGCTGGCTCGTCGGGCCTACATGGCTCTGGCCGAACGCGCCGGCGTCGACGTCTTGGCCATTGGCCCGGCGATGGCCGAATACTGGGCCACCTATCCCGAGATCGGCACCGACACCGACGCCCGCTCCAACCAATTCTTCGTGCTCGACGAAGACGCCGAGACCTGGACAGTTCGGCAGCGCTTCGCCGACCCGGAGAAGGATTACGAATGGGGCTACACGGCCACTGTCGACATTGCCAGCGCCATGGAAGAAGGGGCGCCGACACTGCGACTCATCTCCATCGGTCGTTTCGGCGCCGAAACCGCGTTGCCTGCCGCTCGTTGACCGGGCCTTACTGCCCTAGGCGGATCTCGTAGAGTCCTGCCCCATGCGCACAGTTCGAAGTCTCGGCGTGTCGGCTGTCAATCGTCTTGCTCTAGTTTCCCCCAATGGCGCCCGACGCATGGCCGCGGTACTGGCCCGCACTTCGGGCGACATCGTCGGAGCGGTCGATGCGCCTCGCTTTGCCGATACCTTCGGTGTCGATTTGGCGCTGGTGGGATGGGCCGCGTCGCGTTCCGGACTCCCCGTAAGGGTCCGCGCGACGATGCAAGGCCACGAACTCTGCGATGTCGCCGCCACCGATACGCGCGTCGACGTGGCGAAGACCCGTCCCGGCGTGTCGTCCAGTTGCGGGTTCAACACCCGGATTCTGCGACCGCCTTTGCCCGACCGCGACCGCTACCGAATCGATATCGAGGCCTATACCGAGAGCAACACCAGCGTCATTCGCTCCGTCGAGGTGGCCTGGCTCCCCGAGGCCAAGCTGCCCAACCGCCGGACCGACTACCGAAAAGTGTGGAACGCCGTCGTCACCGACACCGAAGCGGCCCGCTGTGCAGTAGCTGGATACACCGACGACGAGGAGTGGCAGCGCACCGGGCAACTCAACGCCGAGACGCTCCGAAACCGCCTGAACATCATTTCCAGCGATGTCGTGCTCGAGGTGGGCTGCGGGGCGGCCAGGATCGGTACCCACCTCCGTCGGCACTGTGCGAAGTGGATCGGTGCCGACGTATCCGCGAACATGCTCACGGCGGCCCGTGAAGCGCTAGGTGACGACGAGCGGATTCAACTGATCGAACTCAGCGGCCGTGACCTCGCGGCCATCGCATCCGAGACGGTCGATTGTGCCTATTGCACGGTGGTCTTCATGCATCTCGAGGAATGGGACCGCTTCCGATATTGCCAGGAGATGTTCCGGGTACTTCGTCCCGGAGGACGGATCTTGATCGATAACTATGACCTCTTGAGTGAGGAGGGTTGGACGTTTTTCGAAGAGATAGCGGCGATTCCACCCGAGATCCGCCCGCTCAACGTATCGAAATCCTCTACCGGCGCCGAACTCGGGCGCTTTTTGGAGAAGGCCGGATTCACCGATATTTCAGTTGTGCCGGAAGGTTTGTTCGTCACGGCCTCGGCCCGTAAGGCGGGCAAACCGAATTAGGTTAGCAAGTGGGCGGGCAGTCGATCTCTTTTGAGGGATAGATCTTCAACGACAGCCCTAACACGTCAATTTGCGAACCGGAAGCGAACGCGAGCCGAGTCAATATTGGGTCGTCGTTCACGCGAAAGACGGCCCCATGGTCAGAACCGACAATGGCCACGGCGTGACGTCCATCCGCCCGTCAGGTGCGTGCCGACTGCGGTGGCGTCGAGCGGCGAGGCCAACCCAACACTCGCGGCCTTGACCGTTTTCGAACATGCGAGGGGGATCACGCTTTCGCCGGCTCGCTTGACGAGCACCATCTCCGACGATTGGTAGAGCCCGAAGCTCACTGGCGTACCGACCGGGGCGGCGTCGAAACGGCTGGCGGAGCGGGCCCAGTGCAGGCCCGGCCTCGCCCCCTCGACGGCATCGGTCGGCATGGCCAACAGAAACGCCGAACCCGCCACGACCATAGAAGTCCATCCGATCACGCCTCCTTTCTTCGCCGTGGCGAACGCAAGTGCCGTCACCGCGAACACCGACGCTAGAAAGTAACGGTCGCCGGTGCCCGAGTCGGTGAGCAGGTTGAACCAGGATCGGGTCGTTCCCGTCGGACCGGGGTGGAGCACCGCCGCTGCGGTCAACAGCAATGATGGCGCCAGGAGCCACAAATACGCACGACTCGTACGCCACAGGGCGAAGACCATCCATCCCCCGAAAGCACCGAGGCCCACCAGCTTGAGCGGGAGCAACCGAAAGTGAGAGAGGACAAGGGCGTTATCCGCTGGCCGACCAGCGACGTCATGATCAGCCGGTTGAAAGCAATACGCGCTCCCCCGACGACCGAGAACCCGAGTGTGGCGTGCGGGCGCCGGTCGGGCCATTGCCACACGGCGAACCCCTGGGCCACGAACGCCAATCCGAGTGGCACCAACCAGGCCCACAGCGCCCGCTGTCGCTCCCGCAGGAGGCGCACTGCGACTACGGGAAGGAGGAAGAACGCCGAGGGTGCGCTCAGGCCGGCCGCCAGCAGGACGAGCACGTCGAAAACTCCCTCGCGCCACGTTCGGGGCGGAGCGGCGCAGCAAATGACCGCGCCGAAAATGAACAAGTGCCACTGGACGTGAGCGAGGTTCGAGTTCGTGTCAGTGCTGCCAGGAATCCAGAGGTAGATCAGGGCAATGACTGCCCGCATACCTCGCGATGGATGAAGGGCGACGCAGCGCTCGCTCATTATATAAATATCCGGAAGAGCTTGGATAAGTATAGCGATAACAGCGAATGCTAAAGGGACATATCGAAGGGGCACGGCTGAACAAGAAGTCCGGCGAGGCGTTGGGGAACGCCGAGGTATCCGTTGTAGACCCGGCCCAACGATTTGAACCCGAAGTTCCGCGCCACCTGGTACCATTCCGGTTCGTCCTCCCAACTGAACTGCGGAGCCAAGAAAGCGTCGGGGCGCCGCGCCATGACGCTGGCGACCGCTATCACGGCGCTGACGCGCAGAACACTCCGCTCGCTCAGCCCCTCAAGGTTCGCAGACGGGCTTGACATCGGCGCAGTGTAGCGGTGGCCCACGAAACGGGTCCGTCCCGGTTCAGCGCTCGACGAGCCGGATCGGACGTGCGTCGGGGACCCGTGACCGCATGGCCGTCATGATGGCGTCGCCGTGATGGATCGAAGCGATCACGACCGGTAACGCGCGCCCGACCAGAACCTCTGGGGCCTCGACGAAGCGATCGCCCATCTGCAACCCTTGCTTCTGCGGAGAACCGTCCACGACCGCGACCACGTCGCAATCGGCGAGCACCGTGTCGCATAAGAGCTTCATCGCCAGTTGGCCGGCGCCCCAAAGCGCAACCTGACGATCGTCTCCGAGCTGCGCCCGGAGGTCAGTGTCGATCCGGTCCATCAGCGTTCGACTCGCCTCGACATAGCCGCGGATCGCCGGCTCAAGGGAGAGGTCAGGGTCGCCTACCCAGTCGGCTG
>JANYDT010000185.1 GCA_025359845.1 Acidimicrobiia bacterium | reverse complement strand
GTCTTGTTGAGGAGCATGGTGCCAATGTGGGTGAGGGCACCGTGCGCCGGTATGTGTCGGTTGTGCGGGGTCGTCACGAGTTCGCGCCGGCGAAGGTGATGGTTTCGCAGTTGCACCGGTTGGGTGATGAGGGCGAGGTCGATTTCGGTACGGTCACGGCGATTGTCGGGGGGTGACGTTGGAGGTGTCGCTGTTCCTTATGCGGTTGTCGGCGTCGGGGCGGTCGTTCGCGCGTGTGTACTTGTGCGAGGCGCAGGAGGTGTTTTTGGATGGTCATGTGCGGGCGTTCGGCCATTTCGGTGGCTGCCCGGCCCGGATCCGGTATGACAATTTGAAGGCGGCGGTGCAGAAGGTGTTGAAGGGCCGCAACCGGGTTGAGTCGGAACGGTTCATCGCGCTTCGCTCGTTCTACGGGTTCGACTCGTTTTTCTGTCTGCCTGGGGTGCAAGGGGCACACGAGAAAGGCGGCGTCGAGTCTGAGGTGGGCCGGTTCCGGCGCCGTCATTTGGTGCCGGTCCCGAAGGTCGCGTCGATGAGTGAGCTGAACGAGTTGACCGAGAAGGGCTGCGCCAAAGACGACGGGCGCCGCATCGCGCAACGCCATATCAGCGTGGGCCAGCATTTCGAACTTGAGGCGCTCGAGCTGCGGGTCTTGCCGGTCGAGGTGTTCGATGTGTCGGTGGTGTCGTCGCACCGGGTGGACCACAAGAGTCGGGTGTCGGTTCGTTCGGCGTTCTATTCGGTGCCGGTGCGCTTCGTCGGGCGTCGTGTCGATGTCCGCGTCGGCGCGGACCGGGTCGAGGTGCTCGACGGCGCCAGCGTCGTGGCCTCCCATGTGAGGGGCTTGGCCGGTGACGAGGTGTTGGCGTTGGATCACTATCTCGAGGTTCTCGCGGTGAAGCCCGGCGCGTTGGCTGGTTCCACTGCGCTGGCGCGTGCCCGTGCCGGCGGGGTGTTCACCGACAGCCATCAACGGCTGTGAGACCTCGCCCGGCAACGTCTCGGCGACCAAGGCGGCACCCGGGCCCTCATCGAGGTGTTGCTGCTGCATCGCGCCATGAGCCACGCTGACGTCACCGCCGGCATCGACGCAGCCCTCAAGGTCGGCTCGCTCGACGCTGCGGTGATCGCCGTCGAAGCCCGCCGCGCCACCGAAACCGGCACCGGGAGCGCGGCGGTGGTCATCCCGATCGGTGAGGGCCTACACCGCTTCGACCGGCCGAAACCCTCACTCACCCACTACGACCAGCTCCTCGAAACCCAATGACCAGGAAACCCTATGACCAGGAAACCCTATGACCATGACCATGTCCGACAACGCCGCGCAGGCCGCTATCGGGGCCGCCACCCGCCGCTTGCAGCTCCCGGTCGTGCGCTCCCACGTCGCCCCTTTGGCCGAGACTGCACAACGCGCGAAACACACCTACCTCGGATACCTCGCCGAGGTCCTCGCCGCCGAAGTCGACGCCCGCGACCTGACACGACGCGCTCGCCGTGTCAAAGACGCCCGCTTTCCGCGCATCAAACGCCTCGCCCAGTTCGACTTGGGCGCCGCACCCACGATCAACCCGGCCACCATCGCCACGCTGGCGTCGGGCGCCTACCTCGACGCCGGCGAACCCGTCGTGCTGCTCGGCGACTCCGGGACCGGGAAAACCCATCTCCTGCTCGCGCTCGGACAAGCCGCCTGCGAACAAGACCGCCGCGTCCGTTACATCACCGCCGCGCAGCTCACCAACGAACTCGTCGAAGCGGCCGACGACCGCCGCCTGTCCAAGATCGTCGCCCGCTACGGCCGACTCGATCTGCTCTGCCTCGACGAACTCGGCTACGTCAAACTCGACAACCGCGGCGCCGAACTCCTCTTCCAGATCTTGACCGAACGCGAAGAACGCAACTCGATCGCGATCGCCACCAACCTCCCGTTCAGCGAATGGGGCACCGTCATCGCCGATCCCCGCCTCGTCGCCGCGATCGTGGACCGCGTCACGTTCAACGCCCACATCATCCAAACCGGCGCCGACAGCTACCGGCTCCGCACCACCACCAACCGGCGCACCACCCGAAACCCGCCCCGCTAACCCACCACATCAACGAACCGCGAGGAGACCTGCCTGGCCGAACGCCAAGACACGAGTCGCCACCACGCCACCGCCAACGCCATGCGCCTCGCTCGTGGCCACGAGTCGTCCTCGCCTGTTTCTGGGTCAGTCCCGATGCTTAGGGTCGGGGGTTGGTGTGGTCGGCGTAGCGTTGCCAGGCGCTAGCGCGGGTGACGCCCACGAGTTCGGCGATCTCGGCCCACGAGTAACCATGGTCACGGGCGTTGGCGACCGCTTCGGGTAGACGTTGTTGTGTTTCGGTGATGATGCTGGCCAGTAAGTGGAGGGTGACGCCGGGGTCATCAGGCTGGAAGCTGCGTGTGCGCCGGAGCGTGTCGATCGCGTCGTCGAGCGCCACGACGGTTTCGTCGTTGGCGACCGGAGCGATGTAATGATTACGGCGAGGCTCTCTCATAGCTGTATGGATCACTATACAGCTATGAGACGGCCGATTCGGAATGTGGTGGTCGTAGCTGATCCGCTCGGACGCCTGAAAACCTTGGCGTGATCGCGCCTGAAACGCCGCACGGGCACATCCGGCAATCAACGAAGCCCTCTCCCGGTCAACAAGAAACGCTCTCCGCTTCGCTTCGACCTTTCACCACTGCCCTCGGCGGTAAACTGCGGCAACGCCACAGCCGACGCCCAGCCACCGGACTCACCCCAACAGGTGGGGCCAAAACAAACGCGCGCGCTGGGGCCAATCCCGCTTGACATTCTCACTCATGCCGGCAAGGTCGACTGCATCTACATCGACCCGCCGTACAACACCGGCGCACGGGACTGGAAATACGACAACCACTACGTCGATTCCGAGGACGGCTACCGGCACAGCAAATGGTTGGCCTTTATGCAGCGCCGTCTCTTACTGGCCAAGCAGCTTCTGAATCCCGATAACTCGGTACTGATCGTGACGATCGACGAAAAGGAGTACTTGCGACTCGGGCTGCTACTCCAGCAAGTGTTTCCGAGTGCCAAAGTCCAGATGGTGACGATCGTCATCAACCCCCTGGGTCAGGCCCGCCGTCAGGAACTCGCGAGGGTCGAAGAGTATGCGTTTTTCGTCTTTGTCGGGAGTGCGTGTCCGGTGCCGTCGATGGATGACTTCCTGAGTGTCGAGGATGTTCCAACGCGTTCCCAGGTGCGCTGGGAGTGGTTACTACGCGGCGGAACCAACTCTCGTCGGCAGGATCGTCCGAACCTCTTCTATCCGATCTTTGTCGACCCAATAGCGAAAGTAGTCGCAGAAGTAGGGGACTCGCTTTCTCTTCACGCAGATCGGAACTCGGTTCCTGTCAAGCTCGGTCTCGTGACCGTTTGGCCGTTGCGAACAACAGGCGAAGAAGGGAATTGGCGCGCCTCAGCGGCCTATCTCCGAGACTTGTTGGCAGCTGGCCACGCAAAGGTTGGCGCGCACGATCGACAGAACGACCGATGGTCGGTGCTGTATCTAGGACGAGCACAGATCGGGCGTATCGGGTCAGGGGAGATCAACGTTCTCGGTTGTGACGACCAAGGAGCGGTGATCCTCCAGTCGTCGGGCCGCGAACGACAAGTCGTCAAGACCGTGTGGAACCGCCAGACTCATCGCGCTGGCGAACATGGGAGCCTCCTCACGAAGCGGTTACTCGGTGGGCGTGCCTTCCCATTTCCGAAGTCGCTGTACGCGGTTGAGGACGCAGTGCGAGTGGCGGTAGGCGACAAACCCGACGCGGTGATCCTCGACTTCTTCGCCGGATCGGGAACGACGGCACATGGGTAATGCGATTGAACCGACAAGACGGCGGGCGGCGGCAGTCGATCTTGGTCACAAACAACGAGGTGTCGGCGGACGAAGCGAGGCTGCTCACCGAGCGGGGATACCTCGACGGTGATGCGCAGTGGGAGGCGCTCGGCATCTTCGAACAAATTACCCGCCCCCGGATTGAGGCCGCGTTGACGGGATTGACGCCAGACGGTGCGCCGGTGAAAGGCGACTACAAGTTCACCGACGAGTTCCCCATGTCGGAAGGATTCGACGAGAACGTCGCGTTTATGAAGCTCGCGTACCTCGACCCTATCGACGTCGAACTCGATCGAGCGTTCGCCGCAGTGGCGCCTGCTCTGGATGCGCGCCGGTGGTCAAGGCCCCATGGTGGAGGTGCGTCCTGACAGCGAGGGTCGGTCGGTGCCGTTCGCGTTCGCGGGGCGTTACGGAATATTGTTCGACTCCGATGAGTGGCGCGCGTTCGTCGCCGAGCTCCCCGAGTCTGCGTCCATCGTGTACGTCGTGACCGACTCTCCCTCAACGTTCGCCGGTGTCGTAGAAGCCCTCCCCGCGACCGTGGACGCGGTTCGGCTTTACGAGAACTACCTGACGACATTCGCGATCAACCAGGGACGGCTTTCGTGAAGTACGCATTGTTCGACTACCAGCGTGACGCCGCGCTCGGCTGCCTCAAGCAACTGACGCGCGGCCGCCGCGATTGGAAAGCCGACCGGAGTCAGTCGAGCTTCGCCTTGTCGGCGATCACCGGATCAGGCAAGACCGTCATCGCGACGGCCGTGATCGAGGCGATGATCCATGGCTCTGCGGATCTGGGAACCGACGGTGACCGTCGGGCGACGTTCCTTTGGGTGACAGACGATCCCGCGCTGAACCGTCAGACCAGAAACAAGATGCTCGCGAGTTCGGATCTCCTGCAGCCCGCCCGACTTGCAGTGCTCGACAACGACTTTCTCGGTGACGCGCTGCTCCCAGGGTTCGTGTACTTCCTCAACGTACAAAAGCTTTCGAAGAACAGCGGACTCGCCCAAGGCGGTCGCAATCTTCGCCAGTACTCAATGTGGGAGGTCATTCGCAACACGATCAACGGTGGCGCCAACGATCTGTACTTGGTGCTCGACGAGGCTCACCGAGGAGTGAAGCCTGCCGCTGACCGCACAACAATCGTCCAGCGCATCGTGTCCGGCGCACCAGGCGCCAATCCCCCGATGCCATTGGTGTGGGGTATCTCGGCCACGATCGCTCGCTTCACCACCGCGATGGCCGGCGCCACTGATCGCACCATCTATCCGCCTGTCGAAGTCGACATCGAGCGGGTCCGGGCATCAGGTCTGGTGAAAGACGAGATCGGACTCGACGAACCCGACGAGAAAGGCGGATTCGGAACAACTCTGTTGCGTGAGGCGGTCCGCGCCGCGCTGGACTACGACCGACGGTGGGCTGCCTATGCCGAAGAACAAGACGAGCCGTGTGTCGAGCCGGTGCTGGTTGTGCAGGTGGTCGACAAAGCCACCGACGACCATTTGACAGAACTCGTCACAGTCATCGAGTCGGAGTGGCCTGGCCTCCAGCCGAGTGCGGTCGCTCACGTGTT
Organism: Acidimicrobiia bacterium; assembly: GCA_025359845.1. Lineage (GTDB taxonomy): Bacteria > Actinomycetota > Acidimicrobiia > Acidimicrobiales > JANYDT01 > JANYDT01. Next base: position 67,119 of record JANYDT010000185.1, on the reverse strand, counting down.
CGGCGAACACGAGCGACTGCACCTCGGCACCCGGGCCGTCGACTGGGTACAGCCGGAGGGGATCCAGAGCGACCCCCATGTCCGAGTCGTGCTGGCCAAGACGGCGATCTCGACCGGATGGGACTGTCAACGGGCCGAGGTTCTGTACAGCGAGCGACCGGCCAAGGACGCCACTCACATCGCTCAGGTGATCGGCCGCATGGTCCGCTCACCACTCACCCACCGCATCGCTACCGACGACACGCTGAACTCCGTTGCGTGCTTTCTACCAAAGTTCGACCGAAATGCACTGGCATCGATCAAGAGCGAGCTGGAAGGTACCGGCGCGTTGGGCTCGGAGGGCCGAGTTGGTCCGGCGGTGATTCGAGCGCCCAAGGTGTTCGAGCGGAATCCTCACGTGTCGGCTGAAGCATTTCAGCGGATCGAGGTTTTACCGTCGCTACCCGCACCCGACGCTCACGCAAGTCCTCTGCGTCGAGCCAAAGACCTCGCAAGGCTGCTCACCGATACCGCGCATAGCACGGCGGCGCTGCTGCCCGAGGCCGGCGCAATACTTCGAGACGCGATCAATGCCAGGCTCGATGGACTAACGGTCGAGCACGCCAAGGCGGTCGCGGCAAACGTGCACAACATCGAGCATGCCGACATCCTGCGCACGCGATTGTCAGTGATTGGCACCGAAGTCCGGCGATCGACCCACCAAATCGACGCGGCGGACGCCGATATCGAACGGGAGTGCCGCAAGTTGATGAAGTCGGTCAAAGAGGGCGCAGGGAAGGACTACTGGGTCCACCGGGTACACCGCGCCGAGCAAGACGACGACGATACCGATCCGATCGACGTGCTCGTCGAGGTGGCCGCGCTCCTGATCGTTCCCGAGATCGTTCCAGAAATCGAGCGGACAGCGACGTCGTGGGTAACGACGCAGCTAGCGGCTTTCGCTGCTGAGATCAGGAACACCACCGGCGCAGTTCGGGACGCGTACCGACGCGTTATGGAACACACCATCAACCCGGAGCGGGTCACGATCGACCTGCGCAACAATCTCACTGCGGCGACCCGTCGAACCGCTGGGCAGGAGCTGCCGCTGTACCGAGGTCATCTGTACTCGGACACTGCCGGCGACTTTCCTGCTGACCTCAACAGCTGGGAACGCGATGTGCTCACGGCCGAAATAGCGCGGCCCAGCTTCGTCGCGTGGTATCGCAACCCGGCCCGGCCCACTCCCGCCTCGCTGCGCATCGCCTATCGAGACGATGCCGGCGTGTGGCGATCACTCCAGGTCGACTTCATCATCGTCAGCCGCCGCGACGACGGCAGCTTCGCCGCCTCGATTGTGGACCCGCACGGGGACTACCTCGCCGACACAAGGCAAAGCTTCAGGCCCTCGCTCGCTATGCCGAGCTGCACGGTGACTCTTTCGTGCGGATCGAATCAATTGCGAAGGCGACGGACGGAACGTTGCGCGTTCTCGATCTTCACGAGTCAGCCATCCGCGCCGCCGTACTGAACTTCGACGCCGCCAAGGTTTCCGCACTGTACGAAGGTCCCCTGGCTCGCGACTTCCGTTAGTCGTACGACGACCTGGGCTTGTTGACAGGCCGAAGTGAAGTGGTTACGGGCGGTGAGTCGGAGTTCACTTCGGGCTGTGCTGTCGCAACTGTCGAAGGCGAGTCAGCATCGAGCAGCTGGAGTCAGCGAACTGGTCACGGTGGCAACGGCCGAGTACTACGGAGCGACGATCTTGCACTTACGACGCCGACTTCGATCACATCACCCGAGTCGCGCGCCAATCCACCAGTTGGGTCGTGCCCCCTGCGTCGGTGAACTGACGCATACATCCCCCGACACTCATCGACCAACACCGACGCGCGCAGACCCTACGCTGAACGCATGTTCTTTGGTCGCGTCCTCTCGGTCGCTGCAATGGCGGCTGCCGTGGTGCCACCGACGTCGATCGCAACCCGGTCGCCGGCACCGACGTTGAACGTGGCCCAACGGCCGGTGCCGACATCGGCGTCGGCTTCAGGATCGGCGAAACCCGCGGAAGCCGGTCGAGTGGCATATCTGTTGAGGGGATCGGCCTATGTCGAGTCGTTCCTCGCAACATCGCCGGCCGTCGCTCTCCCGTTGTCGGGCAAGGCCACATGGGTCAGCCTGGCGTCGAATGGACGGGCCGTGTACGGATCGGCGAATGGGGTGCGAATGGCCGATCCGCCATACCGCAGCGCCAAAGCGGTCGCCCTTCCACCAGCCGCCGGAGTGCCTTTATCGGGCACCCTGACAAGAGATGGCAAGCAACTCGGTCTGCATTTCGAGAAACAGACCGCGCTCCTCGATCTGGCCAGCGGTCGCTATACAGTCGTTCCGTTCGACGATCTGTCCGGCGATGCCACGGTCCGCGCCTATACCGGTCGCAACGACAACGAATACAACGACCTCTTCCTCGAGACGAGCACGACGGCACCGCCTCGGCCGGTGTTCACCATCGCCGCGCGCGACCGGGTCTTCGCCGCTCTCCGGGCCCAACGATCACCGGCGGCCACGAAGATTGCCGACGATCATCAAGGCTCCGCCGTTACGGAGGGCAGCGAGTGGCTGACTGGCCGACCCGCGCTCGCCCCTGACGGCGAGGCCCTCTATTGGACGACCAATCTCGGTGGAGGGGCGGGGGCTGCGGGCAACACGGAGTGGCTGATCATGAAGACCGACGTGACCTCGGGGCGCACCATCGGCTTGACCCGCACCGGCATCGAACTCGGACGCATGCCCGACCTCGAGGTCTCCGCCGATGGCCGCAAACTGCTCGCCACGTGGAGCATCCACTCGAGCGCCGTCGAAAATCCGGTGGCCAATGAGGTGATCGACCTCGCCTCGCAACGGGTCACGCATCTGTCCCATCGAGGAACCAACAAGAACGACGTCAATATTCAAGACGGTCAATGCTGGGCCGCCGACAGCACACACATGGCCTACTCGGGCTACTACTACGACCCGTCGGCGATCGATCCGACCGCTGATCCGAAGCCCGAACGCTTCACGCTGTTCTTCAAAGACGTGGCCACCAACAAGACTGTGCGCATGATCGACGGCGCCACCCGCCCTTCCTGCGCATGAGCGAGCACTGCGCCGCCGGGAGTGAAACATGAGTGTGCGGGTGATGACGTGGAATCTGTGGTGGCGTTTCGGACCTTGGGAAGCCCGTCAACCCGCCATCATGACTGTACTTCGAGACGAAGCTCCCGATCTCGTGTGCCTGCAAGAGGTGTGGGCCGAAGACTCCGGCGACGACCAAGCGGCGATGCTCGCCGATCGACTCGGATTTCACCATGCTCGCACTCCGGCTCCGTACTGGAACGGAATGAGCTTGGGCAACGCCATCTTGTCGCGCTGGCCCATCCTCGGCGTCGAGTCGGTCCGACTCCCAACCCTCGAAGGCGAGCCCAGCCATCGCAGCGCATTGATGGCTGTGGTCGATGCACCGTCGGGGGCCATTCCGGTGGTGAGCGTGCACACCGAGTACCGGTTCGATCAATCCACGACGAGGGTGGCCCAGACTTCCGCGCTGGCCAAGTTCGTCAAGCAGCAACACGACGCCGGGAGCTTCCCGGTGATAGTGGGCGGCGACCTCAATGCGGTGGCCGACAGCGACGAGATTCGCCAACTCACGGGCCGCACCTCACCACCCGTCGACGGACTCATCTTTCAGGACGCGTGGGAGTTGGTGGGCGAAGGGCCGGGCCACACCTGGCACGATGCCAACCCCTACGTCGCCGATTCCACGTGGCCCAATCGCCGCATCGACTACCTGCTCATCAGTTGGCCGCGACCCAAGACGCTCGGCACCCCCATCCGGGCCTGGATCGCGGGCAACCGTCCCGTCGACGGCGTGCACCCGAGCGACCACTACGCGGTGGTAGCCGAGCTGCGAGCGGGTTGAGCGACAAACCCAGCCGCAAGGGCCCCCACGACGCGAGCCGCATGGGCCCCTCAACCCAAGACGATGGCGGCACCCCACAACCCGCCGACCTCCAAGCCGCCTGATTACGAGCTCACCACCGGCCTCGATGCACAACCTCACCGATCGGCCGCCGAGCACGAGTGGCCGCCGACCCTTCCGCTCGGCTCGCGCCCGCCGACGCCGTCGGCCAGCCCAAAGCGACCGCCCCGATCGGCCGATAGCCAACGGGAATACCCAAGTCTTGCAATAGCTCTGGCTCGTTACGGAATATGCCGAAATAAAGCGCGCCGAGCCCCTCCGCAGTACAGGCGAGCAGCAAATTCTGTACCGCCATCGCACAGTCGGTGTACCAATACGGAATTGGCCATGATTCAGCGCTCGTCCCGAGCCCAGCTTTAATTTTGTCGGGCTCGGAGTAGCGATTTATGTAGGTATCAGCGTGCGCCAGCGGCAACACTATTACCGGCGCCCGCAATAAGCCTGGCCAAATGAACCGGGTTTGCTCCTCAACTGGCAGGGTCCGATTCCAGAATCGGCTCGTGTCCGCGCCCTCGAGCACGAAAAACGAGAAGCCTTGGCTGTAGCCGGCCGATGGGACTCGCCGGGCGAGGTCAAGCAGTCGGTCGAGTAGTTCCGGCGATATCTGCTCGTCGGAGAAGTCGCGACACATGCGCCGACGGTGGATGGCATCCCCCAGCTCCATCAGGCACCGGCAATCCGACGGGCGATCGTCAGTGCATGGTCAAGGTCGGCCCAAAGGTCTTCGACGGCCTCGCAGCCCACGCTCATGCGCACGAGGTTCTCGGGTGTCGACCGACTCTCGCCCGGCCAGCGGCGCCGCCGCTCGATCGTCGACTCGATTCCGCCGAGGGAGGTGGCATGCACGATCAGATCGGTGCTCGTGCAGAGGGCCTCGGCCGCTCCGGCTCCGCCCACGACATCGAAACTGACCATGGCACCGAACCCCCGACGCATCAGCGCAGTGGCCCGGTCATGCCAACGGTCATTGGGCAGACCCGGATACCTCACTCGTTCGATCATGGCGTGGGTGCTCAGCCTTGTCGCCAAATCGAGCGCGTTGGCCATGGCCCGATCCATTCGCACTCCGAGAGTCCGAAGGCCGCGCAGCGCCAACCAAACTTCCATCGGACCGGCAATGGCCCCGTAGTGCGACCGCATGCGGCGCACCGCTTCGCAACGCGCAGGATCGGCGGTGACGACCGCCCCCAGCACGACGTCGCTGTGCCCGCTAAGAAACTTGGTGGCCGAATGAACGACGATGTCGATGCCGTGATCGAGCGGCCGCAAGACGTACGGCGTCGAGAAGGTGGCGTCGCACACGCTCGTGGCCCCCACCAATTTCGCGGCCGCCGCGAGAGCAGGCAGATCGGCGACGACGTTGAGCGGATTGGTTACGGTCTCGGTCCACAGGAGCGCAGCGCCGTCCAGGGCAACGCTCACGGCCGTGGTGTCGCCGATGTCAACGAGCCGGAGCCGAAACCGCCCGGCCGCGGCTCGTTCTTCCAAAAAGACTCGGGTTATCGAATAGCTCTGCTCGGCGGCCACGACCAAGGCGCCCACCGGAAGGGTCTCGAGCACGGCGGTGATGGCGCCCATTCCACTGGCGAAAGCCAAGGCGGATCCGCCCTCCAGGGCACCGAGCGCGTCTTCGAAGGCGGTCCACGTGGGGTTGCCGTCTCGTCCGTACGCAACCGGACCGCCGGCGTGAAACGTCGACGCGAACACGGGCGGCTCGTTGAGGGGGCCATCCGGAGCCTTGGGCGGTCGGCCGGCGGTGATCGCCACCGTCGCCGGATCAAGTGATCGCCGTGCACGCGGCCGATGGAGCATGGTCAGAGTCTGGCATCGGAACCGCACCAGTCCTAGAGTTGGCCCATGCGTTCGCCATCCGCCGTATCGATGATGCTGGTCTCGACACTTGCCGGCGTGTTCATGGTGGGGTGTGGCAAAGCCGACAAACCGGCCGCGACCACGGTTGCCGGGCCCGAAACTTCGGCCGCAGCAGCCGCTGCCCCCGAGTGTGCCGTCGACAAACTGCACTTGGTCAAGGCCGGCCAACTCACTATCGGGACCGATAAGCCGGCGTATTCACCGTGGTTCTCCAACGACGATCCTACCAACGGCAAAGGCTTCGAGAGCGCGGTGGCGTACGCGATCGCCGAGGATCTCGGGTTTACCCGCGCCCAGGTAAAGTGGAAAGTCGTGCCCTTCAACTCCAGCTTTGCGCCGGGCAAGAAAGACTTCGACTTCGATCTCAATCAGATCTCCATAACCAAGGAGCGCCAGCAAGCCGTCGACTTTTCCGCCGGCTATTACGATGTGAACCAGGCTGTCCTTGCCCTCAAGGGCAGTCCGGCGGCAAACGCTAAATCGACCGCCGATCTGAAGGTATTGAAGTTCGGTGCCCAGGTCGGCACGACGAGCCTTGACTTTATCAAAACGACAGTGGCACCCTCCCAACAGCCGTTCGTCTACGACGACACCAACGGCGCCAAGGCCGCCCTCACCTCAAAGCAGATTGACGCCATCGTGGTAGACCTGCCCACCGCCTTTTACATTTCCGGCGCGGAGATCGAGAACTCGAAAGTCGTGGGCCAGTTCGCGGCAACTGGCGGTGGAGAGCAATTCGGCGCGCTCTTCGAGAAGGGGAATCCACTTGTCACCTGCATCAATGTCACCATCGAGAAACTGAAGAAACTGGGCAAACTCGGCGCCATTCAAGACACTGAGTTGGCCCAGGCCACCAGCGCACCCGTCTTCACGCCCTGAACGCCGGGCGGCGCGCCGGCCTTCGTGCGGCGCTCAGCACGATCGGTGTTCTCGGCGCGATCGCGCTGGTCGTAGTCAAGACACCGGGTTGGCCCAAGGTCCGCAAATCGTTCTTTAACGGCCACGAGTTTGCCGATTCATTTCCCAAGATCTTGCGAGCGTTCTCCCTCAACGTTCGCCTGTTCATGATCGCCGAGGTGGCCGTGCTCGCACTCGGATTGCTGGTGGCAGTGGTGCGTAACCTTCCTGGGCCGGCGCTGTTTCCGTTCCGGGCCCTGGCTACGATCTACACCGACGTCTTTCGCGGCGTCCCGACCTTGCTACTGATCTTTCTCTTTGGCTTCGGTATTCCCGCATTGGGGCTCAACCGTCCATGGAACAAGGCCATCATTTGGGCTACCGTCGCCATCATTTTGAACTACGGCGCCTACGTGGCCGAGGTATTTCGATCGGGTATTCGCAGCGTGCATCCAAGCCAGATGGCCGCCGCTCGATCGCTCGGGCTCAGCCAGTGGCAGTCGTTCCGGTTCGTCATCATTCCCCAAGCCGTCCGGCGGGTAATTCCACCCCTGCTGAACGATTTCGTGGCGCTGCAAAAAGACACGGCGCTGGTGGCCGCCGTTGGGCCGATCGAGGCCTTACGCGAGGCGCAAACAGCGACGGCGAAGCATTTCAATTTCACGCCGTATGTCGTCGCCGCGGTCCTCTTCCTCGCCCTTACCATCCCGCTGGCCCGCTTGACCGATTGGTTGACCGCCCGCCAGGAGGCGGCCCGCCAATGATCGAGCTACGCGGCGTCACCAAGGCGTTCGGCACCAACGCCGTTCTCCGAGGCATCGATCTGCGGGTCGACACCCATGAGGTGGTCGCTTTGATCGGACCGTCGGGTTCAGGAAAGTCGACGATCCTAAAATGCATCAACGGGTTGGAGCGGGTCGACGGAGGTCAGGTCGTCGTCGATGGGATTGACCTCTCGCAACCGGGCGCCGATCTCGACAGGGCCCGGCGCCGAGTCGGGATCGTGTTCCAGTCGTTCAATCTGTTTCCCCACCTGTGCGTCCTCGACAACGTCACACTCGCCCCTCGGCGGGTGCTGGGTCGGGGCCGGGCGGAGGCGGAGAAGGCGGCGTCCGAACTTCTCGATAGGTTCGGGCTGAGCGACAAGGCCGACGATTATCCCGATCGACTGTCAGGGGGGCAGCAGCAACGAGTGGCCATCGTCCGGGCGCTGGCCATGGCCCCTGCGGTTATGTTGTTCGACGAGGTCACGTCCGCGCTTGACCCCGAACTCGTCGGTGACGTGCTGGAGGTGATCCGTGAACTGGCGGTGGCAGGCATGACCATGTTGCTGGCTACCCATGAGATGGGCTTCGCCAGAGAGATCGCCAACCGCGTGTGTTTTCTGGATGGCGGGCTGGTGGTGGAGGAGGGCCCGCCCGAACAGATGTTCACGGCCCCTGCGCAGCCCAGGACTCAGGCCTTCCTGCAGCGGGTGTTGGCGGCCCGCCGCTTGTAGCGGGCCGCCAACACTCAGTCGAGACTGGTGGCCAACTGCGGCCTATCCCGTAGGGAGCGCTTGATCTCGGCGAAACCGGGGTAGGTGGCCAGTTCCCACACTGCGTCCCACAGGGCGCAGGCCCGGTCACGGGGCGGCACCTGACTCATGACGGGTCCGAAGAACGACTGGGTGAGACCGTCGTGGTGAAACGAGATGATGGGCGTGCCGACCTCGCGTCCGGTTCGTGACAATGCATCTTCTTTTTCAGATCGAAGAAACTCGTCGCGCGACTCGTCGTTGGCGGCACTCAAATACTGCTCCTCGATTCCGACGGACCGGAGATAGTCGGGGAAGCCCTCGGCGTAGTGGTCGACCATCTCGGCCCTGCGACCTCGCACGTGGAGATCGCCACCGAACTGGGTATATAGGGCATCCATTCGGGCCGGACCCTCGGCCTCACGGATGGCCGCGGCTACCCGCAGCAGCTTCAGGCCCGTCCCGTGGCCCTCGGGATACCCCGGCGGAAATTCGGTGGCGTAGTCGCGATGCTCATTGAGCAGCCGAAGGCTGATGAACCGCCAATCCACGCTCAACTCGCGCTGTCGCGTTACTTCGGCTACCCAGCGCGAGGTGATCCAGGCCCACGGGCAGACGGGATCCCAGAAGAACTCGACATCAACAGACACGGCAACCTCCACACGGTAAGTCCTCACACAAGGAACTTCGAGCGGTGATGGTAGTTCTCGCGCTCATCGAATCGAATGGAGGGTGTGATCGACGCCGCCGAGCTACCTAAGGAGCGCCGTAGGCGACGAGGTGAACGAATCGTTCGCGGCCGCCGCGACCGATCCGCGATTCGCCGGAATCCTCGTAGTCACCGGGGCCCCGATCGTCAGCGCCGACATCATCGGACAGGCCTACGTGTCTGTTCTCGGCCTCGACACGAGGGCCATTGGCGCCCCGGTCAAGGGCCTCGGCTGGTACGACAACGAGTGGGTCTACAGCAACCGCCTGCTGGAGTTGGCGGCCTTGATCGGAGCCCGTCGGGGAGCGGCCATCCCCGAACTCGCCACCCGGTAGGGGGAGGCGAGGACACCTTGATATACGAAGATGGCCGTATGACCGATTTCGACCTCCGTGCCACTGCCGCCGCCATGGTCCGCCCGGGCACCGGCATACTGGCCATCGACGAGAGCATCGCCACTTGCAACAGCCGCTTTCGGGCCCTCGGTATGGATCCGACCGACGCGGCCGTCACGCGTACCGCGAGCTGCTGATTGACACCGATGGACTGGCCGAGCACGTGAGCGGCGTCATTCTCTTCGACGAGACGTTCCGTCAGGCGACCCCCGCCGGCGTAGCGTTTCCGGACCTTCTTACGCAGCGGGGCATCCTTCCCGGAATCAAGGTCGACATCGGCGCCAAACCGCTCGCGGGGCGGCCGGGCGAGACGGTGACCGAAGGCTTGGATGGTCTGCGGGAACGAATCGACGCCTACCGGAAAGCTGGGCGCACGCTTCGCGAAATGGCGGGCGGTGATCACCATCGGCGACGCGCGGCCGAGCCGGAACGCGATTGTCGCCAACGCGCACGCATTGGCTCGCTACGCTGCTCTCTGTCAGGAAAGTGGTCTGGTGCCGATCGTCGAGCCCGAGGTGCTCCGGGACGGCATCCACGACTTGGACCGCTGCCATGGCGTGACAGGAGACGTCTTGGCTGAGGTGTTCGCCCAGTTGGACTTGGCCGGAGTCGACCTGGGCGCGATGGTGCTGAAGCCGTCGATGGTGCTGCCCGGTTCGGCGGCTCCGCCGGCCAGCATCGAGGCGGTCGCGGCCGCCACGATGGACTGCCTGAGATCCAGCGTCCCGACGACGGTGGCCGGCGTGGCGTTCCTCTCCGGGCGCCAGACGCCGTCCGTGGCCACCGAACATCTCGCGACCATGGTGCGACGCGGCCCCCACCCTTGGCCGCTCACGTTCTCGTACGGCCGGGCCATCCAGAACGACGTGTTGCGCAACTGGGCCGAACACCGCCCCGACTCAGCCGCTGCTCGTACCGCTCTGCTCGCACGAATCCGGGCCAACGCCGAAGCGTCGCTCGGGCGACTCGTGGCCGTGGCTTGAGCCGCCCGCTTTCTCCCGAAGAGGGTCCACGCTCCGCCACTGATCAGCGAAAAGCACCGTCACTCCGGCTAGCGGAAGCGCACCCCGCAAGCCGGCGTTCAGCAGCTCCTTGGGACCGTGGGACGTGAGAACTCCAGCCCCTAAGCCAGAGCGAGACCCGTATCGCCGATCGAGGCCACTCGATATCACTGGCCGGGGATCGCGCTACGACCGCACACTCATGTGGAGTGCGGCGACGCGGGCGCTCGGGGGATCGGCCAGCGCATCGCGACCGCGGCCAACGTTGGCCCGGCGGGCCAGACGGCGATCCCGGGGTGAGATGGGAAGGGCTGTAACGCAACGGCCAGCTCAGCCTGTGCGACGAGCCTGGTTACGGGGCTCGATCTGTGGCGGCAGCCGCGCATCGGGAAGCGATCGGTCCTGGCGGTTCTGGGCGGTCACGCCGTCGCCTTCCGCCGGGTTGATACCGAGCGATCGTGGGCCAACTCGCCTTCCAATCGACTCGATGCAGCTTGCGATCCGCGGACGCGTCGTAGGGTCCGACCCATGCACATCGAGCACGTGGCGCTCATCGTGGAGGACTACGACGAGGCGATCCGGTTCTTCGTCGACGGCTTGGGCTTCGAGCTGAGTGAGGACTCGCCGTCGAATACCAACGATGGTCGTCCGAAGCGCTGGGTGGTCGTCAAGCCTCCCGGAGCTCGTGAAGGTTTGGTGCTGGCACGGGCCGATGGCGATCAACAAACTGATGCGATCGGGAGTCAGTTCGCAGGCCGAGTCGGGTTGTTTCTGCGTGTTGACGACTTCGATTCGATGATGCAGCGAATGCTCGATCACGGCGTTCAGTTCGTCACGAAACCGCGAGATGAACGGTACGGAAGGTTCGCCGTGTTCCTCGACCTTGCGGGGAACCGCTGGGACCTTCTCGGCCCTCATCCCGGGTGATAACCCTCTCGCGACGGCTTCCGTCATCGGTCGCCCGCCCGGTAGTGGCAATTCATGATCGTTCGCGCAGAGACTCGCACCCACTCGTAATGGGATCCGGCACGCTCGACCGCGCACTGCACTCCCGGCGGTGCCGGGCGGTATAGGTGTGATCCGCCCGGCCCGGGGTTGGGGTCATGCGGAGCTGGATGCTCCGGCGGCATAACGGTCCACGATGGACTGCGTGCGATCCAGAGTCCCGACGACGGTGGCCGGTGTGGCGTCCGTCTCCGGGGGCCAGACGCCGTCGGCGGCCACCGAACATCTCGCGGCCACGGTGCGACTCGGCCCCGACCCTTGGCCGCTCACGTTCCCTTACGGCCGAGCCGTCCAAGACGACGTGTTGGGCACCTGGGCCGAACACCGCACGAATCCGAGCCAACGGCGAAGCGTCGCTCGAGCGGCTTAACTCCAAATGATTCTCAGCGACAGCGATATCACCTTCGGCAATAGCGGCGGCGAGTCCGGTGATCATTTGCGCAAAATGTCGGGGGGAGCACTGGCGAGCGCTTGATCCGAATCAGGGAGCTGAATGATTTTCGAGATCACCCAGTCGTACGCACCGCTCATCACATCGCTTTTGCAAAATCGACAACTACCGTCCCACTCGAGCTGTAAGCCAGCGCCGCAGTTGGGGCACCGCTCGTGCATCGTGCCGCCGTCCGGGCGAGTGGTTGCTGACGACGAACGTTCGGCCAACACATCAACTGCGACCGGATGGAGCACCTTGTCTCCTCGTACGATCGCTCCGGTGGTATCGACGTCGTAGTCGATGGTGGCCGTGAAGACCCTCAAGCCGACCGTGTCGTAGTCGTTGCGCGAGTGCGCCCCGAGGAACCGCACCTGCTGGATTTGCAACTGCTCTTGAACGTTGCGACGACCGTTGCGTCTGTATTCCTCGATCTGCATCCGCGCCTGTTCCCACAACGGCGTGGCCAAGATACCTCGGGCCGCTCCCGCATCTTGCGCTGCGAACGATCGTTGCAGTTTGAGAAACGCCGTTGTCGTCGAGTCAGCGAATCTGCGAATATCGAAAGCCGGATCGTGAGCGGTTATCTCGGCGACCTCTTCCCACAGTGCCTGCTCGATGCGCGGGGCATAGAAGGACGACGCGTCACCCATAAGGGCTCCACCGATGGTGCTCGACAACTCAGGCGGCGCTCCCAGAAACATCGCGACAGCGCGGCCCAACGACGCGCTCGAAACGACGGTGCCCAAGCTGTCAACACGGATCGACGGGTCAGCGGACGGGCGTCCTTTCTTCGAGAACGGTTTCAGGCGCATCTCGGCGGCTTCCGGGCAGGCGATGGTGGCATGGGTGCTGAACCTACAGGGCTGGCGCGGCTCTGGCGGCTTCAATTGGAACAGTTTTTGCCGTCGGAAGCGGTTGACTGGCTCCGTGGCAGTACCGGTAGAAGCTCCGAGCGTTGAAAAGCGGGCGACGGTCGAGCGCATGCGGCCGTCGGCTTCCGTGGTGCGGCCGAAGATCTCCAAGTGGGTCGTGCAGCATGCGCGCCCCGCGTGGTGACCGGTTAAACAGCGACAACCTCGACGAGGTTGTCGAGGGCTTTGAAGTCGTCCGGATTGCGCGTGTAGAGAGGAAGCCGAACGGCGCTAGCGGTGGCCGCGATGAGCAAGTCGACAGCGCGGGCGCCACGCGCCTTACGGCCAGCAGCGACCACTGCGGCGTAGATGCGACCGTACGCACGGGCCGCGTCGGCGTCGAACGGGAAAGGCTCGAAGGTCGCTTCTGTTCGTTGCAAGCGGTCTTGGCGGCGAGCGCGTTCGTCAGGATCTGACGTTGCATGTGGCCCGGCCGCCAACTCGGCCATGGTGATCGCGCTCACTGCCATTTCCACCGGTAGTCCCTCGGGATCGAGCTCGTCGAGGTCGATCACCACCGACGTGTCGAGCATGCCTTGCGCGTGTCGTGGCTCAGACACGTGGCTCGATGTCCTGCGTCACGTGCCGGTCGAGGTCCTCACGGAACCTGCCCGCGTCGATGGCCGGCGCGTGCGCGAACGCGGCCACGACGCTGTCGCGAGGGACGAATCGACGGCGCCGCAACGGAATCAGCTCACCGACCGGCACCCCGTTGCGGGTGACAACGAAGGCCTCGCCTTGGTCGAGGCGGCGCATGATCTCGCCGCTGTCGTTGCGGAGCTCTCGCTGCGTGATCGTCTCGGCCATGTTCGAAGCGTAGCACGCGTGCGACACTGGTATTCGCGCTCAGTGAGGTCCGCTTCGGCCATCGCGCAGCGATTCGAGTCACATGGCAGACCACCAGCCGCCACTTGCGTATCCTCGAAGGACCCACGAATAGCCGAAATGGGCCGATATATAGGTGATCTTGTCAAGGAGCAATTCTTGGTGGTTCGCCATGGTTGTTCGAGGTGGGTGTCTGGGATGTCGAGTCAGTAGGGGGATCGTGGGGCAACGAGGTGTCCCAGAGGGCTCATTCGTCGCGATGAATGAGGACCGGCAGCGTCGAGTAGGACTCCACTTGCCGGTGGGCGACAGCGTGCCGTTCCTGATAGATGACGGTCACAGCGGCGAAGCTGAGAGTGTGTCGATGTTTATCGGCGGTTCGAAGGACGGACTCACAAAACTGGGGCGCCGGCCTGCTGTGTCCGACGCCAGCGGACGCGGCAGCTCGGCCATGACCGTCAAGGTCTGAACTTTGGGCGACTACACCGGGCGGATTGGTCGGTGCCATCCCAGTCCCGCGACGCGGCGCAGATTCGCTCGAACCACCGGATATTGGTACCGCTGATGTCGGCCAATTCGAGGACGGTGCCGCCGTGGGTTTGCGTGTCGAAGTACGTGAAGGCCGTCGGCGATGGCCTTCTCGGCCGCCTGGAGCGGATCCGCTCGTTCGAGTTCGAACGCGGCGCTCCACCACACCGGCCCGTCGGGCGCGCCGGCTTCGTCGCTCACGTCGCCGCCACGCGGTCATGCACGAACCGCCCGAGGTGGCGGCGGACCATTCGTTCGAAAATTGCGCTCGCTCAGGCCAGCACGTCGAAGGTGCATTGCGGCCCGGTGGCCCTGACCAACTTGGCGTCAGCGGTGACGAGCGTTGCGCCCAGAATCTCCGCCCGTGCCACGTATGCCCCGTCATAGACCGTGAGATTGTGACGAAGCTCCCAGCAGCGTGCGATGAGCAATCGATGAGACACACGATCGAGTCGGATCGCGGCGAGGTCGGCGAGGGCCTGATTCGCACGCTCCGCCTCCAGCTGTTTCGCGGCGCACAGTCGGCGGAACACGGACGTCACCTCGATATCTACCAGATCGGGCGCGCTTAGCCGCTCACCGGCCAGCCGGGAACGCGGTCGTAGTCCGTCGGCGCGGTCATCGCTCAAGGCAGTCGCTAGGACACTCGCATCGACGACGATCACTTGGCGTCGCGCTCGGCCCTGACGAGTTGCGCCGCGGCCTTGAGGCTGACCTGGCCATCCAAACGTTGCTCGACCCGACTGAACAGCTCATCAATGGTCGGAGTCTCCGCCTCAATCCGCAAGCGACCGAGCAGGTACTCCTGAATTGACTGTCCAGACGCGGCGGCCCGGCGTCCTCTCCTTGACGCCTCGGGGTTTCCCCTGCCAGACTGTTGCCACCAGCATAAACGGTGCTGGTTCGACAACGGGATTGACTTAGATGCATCGGAAATTAGTAGCGCGTTTTGTGGTGGCGCTCTTCGCGCTATCGCTCGTTACACCAACCGTCGCTGGGGCACGAGGCCGAACCGGCAGTATTCGAGTTGGCGGTTACACCAGCCACGGCAAGGGTAGCCACTACGTCGGCGGCCACTAGCCCCCCCTCGGCCGCATCGGTGACGCGGGAGGGCGTTTGTGGGCCTCCGGTTTCGTAAGACCTACGGCAAGGGTCCGTTTCGAGTGACCGTCTCGAAGAGCGGCCTGAGCTACTCCGCTGGCGTAAAAGGCTACCGGGTCACGAAGCGAGCCGATGGGCGGGTGCAACGCACGGCCAGCATCCCCGGTACCGGCATTTCTCATGTCAAGACCCTCGGTACGCCAGCTCAGCGCGCAGCCGCACATGCGGCTCCACCTCCAACCCAGCGGACATTTCGACCAGTCGTGCTCCTATTCCACCTCGTCTGGTTCCTGACCGTCGGTTCGGTGTTGGGAATTGTGCTGCTTCTTCTTGCCATCGTGTTCTGGGTGATCCCTGGCAGATTGACGCACGACGCTGCGCACTCACTCAGTAGAGCAGCCAAACGAGTGGTCTGGCCGTAGCGAACGACGAGTCAGAGGACAACGCAAAGAACCCCAGACCTTCGCAGGACTGGGGTTCGCGTTATGCATGTTTGGTGGAGGTGATGGGAATCGAACCCACGGCCTCGACATTGCGAACGTCGCGCTCTGCCAACTGAGCTACACCCCCCGAAAACTCGGCCACCGACTTGCGGTCGGGCGCCGAGACGCTAGCAGGCTCTCGGCTCGGCCAGACCGGCTGGACGGGGGTCAGTCGTCGATTGGTTGCAGGGCGAGCATCGGGCGCTCGAAACGAGCGTACGACCCGGCATTCTTGCGGCGCAGGAGCATTCCCACGTAGCCGACCAGAAGCACGTCGAACACGATATTCAACATGAGCAGGGACCGGAAGCTGGGCAGCAAACCGATGGCCAAAGTACCGACACTCAGGGCCAACAGGCCGGCAAGAATGTCTCGGCGGCGCTTTTGCAGCCGATGGCGAGCCAGTGAGACGAGACGGGGTGAACCGCTCGCCTTGAAGGTGGCCCCCCCGTACGACTGCGGGGACCGCATGCGCGATTCATGGATGATCGAGAACCGCGCTCTGAAGTCGTCGAGAGAGCCCGCACCTCGCGCGGCACGGCCTCGAATAACCTTTGGTGCGAGCACAACGGCCCAAGCGACAATTAAGAGAACAAGGATCACACCCAAGCTCCTCTACCTACTTTCGGGTTCCAGGACCCTACCGGCGCGCGGGGCGCGAGTGGTGGATCTGCGAGCACGTGGGGGGAGATTCTTACGGAGTGTAAACAAAAAAGCAAAAGGCGCCAGCAAAAGTCGGCGTGACTGACGCCACTACACGACCCCGCAGGAGTCAATGGCGCGTCGTGGCGACACGATTGTGAGAACTCTTGAGGGTCCCCCAGATTTGCGGTTCAGGGCGTTGCCGCAGTTCGCCGATAGGTGCCCGATCGGCCGCCGGTCTTCTCCCACAAGGTCAGTTCGCCAATCATCATCGACCGATCGGCCGACTTGCACATGTCGTAGATAGTCAGCGCGGCGATGGCACAGGCGGTCATCGCCTCCATTTCGACGCCCGTCCGGTCGACAGTGTCAACGTGGGCCTCGACTTCGATGGTCTCGTCGCCCAACGTGAAGTTGACCAGCACCGACCCTACGAGCAGCGGATGACACAGGGGAATTAGATGGGCCGTCTGTTTGGCTGCCTGGATGCCGGCCACTCGCGCCACGGCGAGCACATCGCCCTTTTGGACGGCGTTGGAGGCAATCTTGTTGACGGTTTCGGGCGCCATGTGTACGACGGCCCGGGCGGTGGCCCGTCGATGAGTCGGGTCTTTTGGGGTCACGTCCACCATGCGGGCGCGTCCGAGCGGATCGAGGTGGCTGAACTCCGGCATGCCGAGAAGTGTAGGGGGCCCAGTGCTCCCCGCCTTACCCGCCGATCTGGCTCATCGAGCGAGCAGGACGGATGAAATGGACTTGGTTGATGGCGTGGCCGGCCCATTTCAGGCCAACGGCACGGGCGATCTCGACCGCCAGCGCATCATCAAGATCGGTTCCGGTGCGCCCCGACCGCGTAATCGCCCGAAGGTCGAATTCGTCGGTCGAGAACAGGCACGTCCGAAACTCTCCTTCAGCCGTGATGCGCACACGGTCGCAGTCTCCGCAGAACGGCTCGGTGACGCTCGCAATCACGCCCACATCGCCAATCCCGTCGGCATACGCCCAGCGGTCTGCCGGTTCGGCCCCATGCCTGACCTTCACCAGCGGATACACCGCGTTTATGGTCTCGATGACCTCAGACGAGGGTACGACCTTGTCGTTGCTCCACAGGCCATCGGCGTCGAGCGGCATGAACTCGATGAATCGAACGCCCACGCCGTTCTGGCGACCGAAGCGGGCGAAGTCGAGCACCTCGTCGTCGTTTTGGCCCCGTATCAACACCACGTTGAGCTTCACGGGAGCGAACCCGGCTTCTTTGGCCGCGGCGATCCCGTCGAGGACCCGCGACAAATCATCGCGGCGCGTCATTTGGTAGAACCGGTCCCGGTCGAGCGAGTCGCAGCTGATGTTCAACCGGTTCAGTCCGGCCGCCTTCAGATCGTCGGCCAGAAGCCGCAGAGTGGCGCCGTTGGTGGTCATGGCCAGGTCGACACCGAGGGCGGCAAGGCGTTCGACCAGGACGGGCAAATGGGCCCGCACAGTCGGTTCGCCACCAGTGATGCGGATGCCGTCGAAGCCGAAACGACTGACGCAGACGCGGGCGATCGTCGTGATCTCTTCGAAGGTCAGCAACTCTTCGCGTGGCAACCACTGCATGCCTTCGGCCGGCATGCAGTAGGTGCACCGGAAGTTGCAGCGATCGGTGATGGAGATGCGCAAGTCGCGCACGGTCCGTCCGAACGAGTCAACCAGCGCGGCGGTCATCTGGGGCCACGGTTCACGGCGCGGCCACCGTTGTCGTGGTTTCGACCGTCGCACCGTTTGGCACTACCGATCGGGAGCCGGCTGACAACAGCGGTGTGATCGGCTGTCCATACGGATACAGGACCGTGTTGGGGTTGCCCTTGATGGCTTCGATCTCTCGGGCCTTGAGCAATTCCGGCGTAAGCGAGGAGTTAAGAATATTGTTCGCTTCGGCCTCGCCCTTGGCCGAAGCGACTCGGGCGGAAGCGTCGATCGTGGCTACCTTGAGCCGGGTATCGGCTTTGGTCTTGTCGCGTTGCTGCTCGATCAGGGCCCGCTCGGTGGCCTGCTTGGCCTCGAGCTTGGCGCCGATCTCCTTCGCCAGAGCCGGTTCGAGGCTGATGTCGCGGATGCGGAGGGCATCGAGGCTGATGCCCTTGAGCGAAAGGGCAGTCCTGACGGCCTTCTCGGCTTCGGCGCCGACCAGCTCACGTTTCAGCGAATAGGCCTGCTCGGCCGTGAAACGGGAGTAGACGTCACGGATGCGCGAGCGGGCGTCAGGGCGCACGATCCGGTCGCGGATGCCGATCATCGAGCCGACCTTCTTGTAGAGGTCGGAAGCCTTCGCCGGATCTACAGCGTAGCGAACGGTCACGTCGAGATCGAGGCGACCGCCTTCCGACGACAGCACTGTCACCTGGTCGGGGACGGCTCGATCGCCCTGGGTGGCGTCTTTGGTCATGAGCGATTCCTGAAAACGGGTGGAGAACGCCGTGACCTGGGTCCAGGGGAGGGTGAAGTGGACACCAGGGTCGAGCGGACTGCCGATCTTGCCCAGCGTCACCGGGATGCCCACATCGGTGGCGGCGACGATCCGCACGCTCGACCCCACGATGAGCGCGATACCGATCAGGATAGGAATCGGGGCGAACTTCCCGATCGGGAATTGTTGGAGACCACCCTTGACCGGGATTTGGGTGTTGCGGTTGAAGAAGAGGCCGATCCCGACAACGATCAGGATGATTCCGAAAACGAAGATTGCCATAAGTGTCTTAAGCATGCCCTGTTTTCGGCACTAGTTCCGCACCATTGGTCAAGACTGTCTGCAACCGACGGTGCACCAGTCGGCACTAATCGAGCAACATGACCTCGACGTCGTCTCCCGGCCCTACCCCGGGGCCATCGGGTAACACCGCGAGGGCGTCGGCGAGGGCCATCGACCGCAACAAGTTGGAGGCTTGTCCGCCCGAAGATCGCACGTGCACCCGGCCATCGGCTCCGAACGCGGCTCGCACCCGAACGAAATGCACCTTGGCGTCGGGCGACCGCCGCAGGGCCTCATCGGCTACCCCCCGCACGGTTGGCCGGTTCCACGCGCCGGGCCCGTGTCCAGCCATTTTGCGCAGGGCGGGACGGGCGAACAGCTCGAAGCTGACCATCGAACTCACGGGGTTGCCAGGCAGTCCAAAGACCGGCTTGCCCATAACGACACCGAACGCCAGAGGCTTGGCCGGCTTGATGGCGATCTGCATCCACCGCATGGCGTCGCCGCCCAACCGGTTCAGCACCACCTTGACCCAGTCGAAGTCGCCCATACTCACGCCACCGCTCGTCACCAGCGCGTCGCACGTGCTGAGGCCCTGACGAATCGCGGTTTCGATAACTCGTTCGTCGTCGCGGGCCAGTCCGAGGTCGACGGCCTCGCACCCGGCGCGGGTGACCAAAGCCAAGAGGGTGTGCCGGTTTGAATCGTATATCTGGCCTGGACCGAGCGGTGTACCGCCTTCCACCAACTCATCGCCCGTCGACAGCACGCCGACTCGGAGCCGCCGATAGACCGTCAACGTATTAAGTCCAATGCTGGCTAGCACGCCGAGGTGACCGGCCCGCAGTTCGGTTCCGATGTCGAAAACCCGCTGACCAACGGCGATGTCCTCCCCTGCAGGGCGCACCGAGTCTCCTGAACGAGCTGGTTGGAGTACCCGCACCACGTCACCATCGGGAGCCGAGCGCTCGGTGTTTTCGACCGCGACGATGGCGTCGGCGCCATCGGGCATAGGGGCCCCGGTCATTATCCGAATTGCCTGTCGCGCCCCGACGAACATGCCGACGGGCGACGCTCCGGCGGCCAGAGTGGCAACCACGGGAAGCTCGACGGGAACGGTCAAGGTGTCGATGGCCCGGACGGCATAGCCGTCCATGGCGGTGTTGGCGAACGGGGGGACGGCCACGTCGGAGTCGACCGGAGCGGCGAGTACGCATCCGAGCGCCGCGTCGATGGCCAGGCTGGTGGGCGCCAGCGTGGCGCAGGCTCCGATAACGAAACCGCGGGCCTCTTCGAGAGCGATCAGCGCCATGACGCCACGAGTCCTCGGAGGTAGTCCTGAAAAGCCGGGCCAAGATCGTCGCGGCCGACCGCCAGTTCGACAGTGGCCCGCAAGAAGTCGAGCTTGTTGCCGATGTCGTAGCGGCCATGCTCGAAAGGCAACGCGTAGACGGTTTGTTCGAGGATCAGCTTGGCGATGGCGTCGGTCAGCTGTATTTCGCCACCCTTTCCGGGCGCCGTTTGATCGATCATGGCGAAGATCCTTGGCGTGAAGAGGTACCGACCCATCACTGCGTAGTTCGACGGGGCTTCGCTCGGCGCGGGCTTCTCCACAATGCCACGCAACGCGATCAGCCCGTCAGCGGTGGTGACCCCGGGGGCAATGCAGCCGTAGGACGAGATCTGATCGAGTGGAAATGGCTTCACCGCGATGACTGAGCAACCATGACGTTCATAGGCGGCCAACATCGAGCGCAACACTGCGGAGTCGTCGACCATGATGTCGTCGCCCAGCATGACCACGAACGGCGAATCGCCCACATGGTGGCGCCCACAGGCCACCGCGTGACCGAGTCCTCGGGCTTCGGCCTGGCGCACGTAGTGCATGTTGGCCAGCGACGCGATGTCGAGCACGGCGTCGAGTTCGGCCTGTTTGTGGCCCGCCGCGAGGTTGGCCTCGAGTTCGAAATTGCGATCGAAGTGGTCCTCCAGGCTGCGCTTGCCCCGTCCGGTGATGATGGTTATGTCGACCAGCCCGGCCCGCACCGCCTCCTCGACGACGTACTGAATCGCCGGCTTGTCGACCAGCGGCAACATCTCTTTGGGCTGGGCCTTGGTGGCCGGTAGAAACCGGGTGCCGAGACCGGCCGCTGGGATGATCACCTTGCGCACGGGGGCTCGGGAGGAGGACGTCACGGGGGTGCATCGTAGGGATCCTGTGCTCCCGTTCGTGAATGTTGCGAATTTGCCACTACACTGGCACTCTCAGCCCTAGAGTGCCAGCTGTTTTGCGGAGGATGTTCCTGTGCCCACTTACGAGTACGCCTGCAAGGACTGCGGTCACGCTTTTGACTTCGTGCAGTCATTTTCCGACGACGCCCTGACCCAGTGCCCGCAGTGCCGAGGCAAGCTGAAGAAGGTGTTCGGCAACGTCGGCATCAGCTTCAAGGGGTCGGGGTTTTACAAGAACGACAACCGGAACGGGTCGTCGAAGAGTTCCGCGGCCAAGACTGGCGACTCAGGGTCGTCGAGCGACTCGGGGTCATCTTCGTCGAGTTCTTCGAGCGAGCCCAGTTCCACAAGTTCATCGGGCTCGTCCAGCGACTCGGGGTCATCGTCGGGCGGATCGACTTCACCATCGACGCCTTCGACGCCTTCCGCCCCCGCGAAAGGGAGCGGCCACTCCCACGGAGCCCACTCCCACTCCCATTAGATTAGGTTAGGGGGTAATTCGCGAGAACGACGGTGCCGCACGGCGAGGGCGAGCGCGCTACCCACGGTCGGTCGCAGCTGGGCACCCGGGCTGACAATTTGGGCACCAATAGGCAATGCGGGCCATTCGCCCCTGGGGCATTGACGATATGAGTTCGCCGCAACGTCGACACGGTCGACCGCTTCGTCCATAGACCTGGGCCTTCGGACGGCGGCCGGCCACGCTTGCTTTCATAAGGGCCGATGCCACTTCGAGGAGGTCGACGAGTGCCGACTGGGCCACGGCGTCGACGGTGGTCTCGGGGTTGATGCGCTGCGCGAAGAGAACCTCGTTGCGCCACATGTTGCCAATGCCGGCCACCACCCGCTGATCGAGCAGCATCTCACCCATCGCCATGCCGGCTGCTCGAGCCCCAACGCGGGCGAGGATGGCGCTGATGTCGAGTGGCTCAGCAAGGATATCGGGCCCGAGTTCAGCCACGGCGCCGACCTTCGCCAAAACAACAGTGCGTTCGAGTTGGACGTCAGGGATGTCGAAACCGACGGCCACGCGGTCGCCCGCCTCGAGGACCACGATCGCCCTGTGCGCCGGTCTACGCCACCGTGCACCCGCCGGATAGACGTGCCACGACCCGGTCATTTTCATGTGGGTTCGCAACGTCAGACCGTTGTCGAAGGGCAACAGCAGGTGCTTGCCGCGGGCCACCGGATGGGTCATCGTGGCCCCCACCAGGCGCCTGATTTGGATGCGTCCGTCACGAGTGCGGGCCGCAGTGATCATGCGCCCCTCCAGCCATCGGGCGAGAGTCCGGGCCGTCCGGGCCAGGGTATCGCCCTCTGGCACCGGCTACGCCCAGTACACGGCTATGCGGCGCGCCGGGTGACGACCGCGCCGATGGCGGCGAGAACGATCACCGCGCCTATACCCTGCTGCACAACGACTTGCTGTCCGTTGATAGGCCACGCCACGAGTGCCGCCGTGATCGGTTGAACGAGCAACGCGAGCGTCGAAATGCTGACCGGTACATAGCGATGGGTCCAGCTCATGAAGAGGTGTCCGCCCCCCGTCACCAAGATAAGCAGCAGGATGGCAAACACGCTCGACCGAGTCAAATGGGCGAGTTGGCGGGGATGGCCCGCAATCAAGCAGACCGGGGTGATGGTGATCGCCCCGGTGGTGAGTACTCCCGTCATGTAGGTGATCGGATGAATGGTCGACTTGTCGGACTGGATGCGCGTCACTCGCTTCGAAATCAAGAAGTACGAAGTGAAGGTCAGGAGCACCCCTAACGAGAGCACCACCCCTAATGTTGAAGTGTGGATACCCGCGTGGTGCGAATTGGAGCCGAGAACGGCCACGACCGCACCCCCCAAGGCGACCACCGTCCATGACACATCCCATTTGGTGACCCGCTCGCCGAACAACGGCCCAGCCACGACCAACACGGCGACCGGTTGGAGCGACGAAATGAGCGTCACGTTGGCCACGCTGGCGTGCTGGAGGGCGAAGAAGAACATCACAATATTGGCGCCGAACATCACTCCGGGCAGCACTGTGCGCCGCATCAGTGCCCAATCGGGTCGCTGCTTGATAATTGACGCAACAACCCAATGCAGGACGATGGCGATCCACATCCGGTAGAAGACCGTGACCAGCGGTGGCGTAGTAATCCGTTTCGACAATGCCGGGCCGAAGCTGAAGGAAAGTAGCATCAAGGTCATGCCGATGAAGCCTCGGCGCTCGATCTTGGCTGGAGCGCCTCCTACGGTGCGGCCGTTCCCCTCGGTGGCGGCTTTGGGTGACGGAGACACGGATTGACCCTATGTCGGTTCTCGGAAGACGGCCCAGTCGGCCGTTTCAGAATCGGACCCTATCGGTACTGTGGAAATTGCCGGCGCGGTCGGGCCGCTCCGATACCGTGCACCAATGACTTCGGAGCCCGCGCCCACCACGTTTCACGAGCTGATCACGCTCGAACGGGTGGCTGCCGACTTCTTCCTCGGGCGAACGCCGCTGTATTCCTGGGGTCGAGTGTACGGCGGCCAAGTAGTGGCCCAGGCTCTAGCCGCGGCTTCGGCCACCGTCGAGAAGCCGCACAGGGTGCACTCGTTGCACGCCTATTTCGTGCTCGGGGGCACGCCGGGCGAGTCGATCTTGTACGAGGTCGACCGTTTGCGGGAGGGTCGTTCCTTCACGACCCGACGGGTGGTCGCCCGCCAGTCTTCGGGGGCGATTCTCAACCTCGACGCCAGCTTCCAGCGCGAGGAGGACGACGTCGACATCCAGGTGACCGATCTCCCAGAGGGGCTGGCCGACCCCGAGACCCTGCCCGATTACGAGTGGAGCGGTTTCGCGACGGTCCGGGAGATCCCGTCGGTGGGGAGCGCCGCTCGCTCACAAATTTGGATGCGTTTGAACGAACCCATCGGCGATGACCCTGTCCTGCACTCGTGTGCCTTGGCCTACCTTTCCGACCACAATCCCATGGACGCGATCGTCATGTCGCACCCCCAGCGGGCGTCGTGGGACGACATGATGACGGCGAGCCTCGATCACGCCGTGTGGTTCCACCGCTTCGCCCGGGCCGATGAGTGGCTGCTTTTCGACGTCGGCGGCCACGGCCTCGTAAACGGCCGAGGCATGGCCATTGGATCGATCCACTCCCGCTCCGGCGTCCACCTCGCGACGGTGGCGCAGGAGGGACTGGTGCGCTCACTGCGGCCGGCCGGGAAGTGACAGTCGCGGCCGGCACCGCTTGGCCCGCAACCGCTTGGCCCGCTCGCCCACACTCGCGGACATCGCTGAGGTGTCCTGGTCGCCGGCCCGTGTGGTAACCCGGTGCCATGTCGCCGCTCCGATTCGGGATCTTCCTCCCGCCCATGCACAAGACCGGTATCAATCCAACCCTCGCGCTCCATCGCGACCTCGAGCTGATCCAGCATCTCGATCGGCTCGGGTATCACGAAGCCTGGATCGGTGAGCACCACTCCGCCGGCAGCGAGTTGATCGCATCGCCCGAGGTGATGATCGCCGCCGCAGCCATGCGCACGACGCACATCAAACTCGGCACCGGCGTCAGCTCACTGCCTTATCACCAGCCGTTCATACTCGCCGACCGGATGGTGATGCTCGATCACCTCACGAAAGGCCGGGCCATGTTCGGCGCCGGCCCGGGGCAGCTCACCTCCGATGCGGCGATGCTCGGCATCGATCCGAACGACCAGCGACCCCGAATGGCCGAGTCGTTCGACGTGATCATGCGCCTGTTTCGAGGGGAGACGGTTACATCGAAAACTGATTGGTTTACCTGCGACAACGCGGTGTTGCAAATACGGCCGTATTCTGACTTCGATGTCGCGGTCGCGTCATCGGTTTCGCCTTCGGGTTCGAAGCTGGCCGGTCGTTACGGGACCGGCTTGCTGTCGATCGCGGCCACCGAGCCAGCGGCGTTCAAAGTGCTCGACTACAACTTCCAGATCTGGCAGGAGGAGGCCGCGCTGTACGGCCACGTTGCCGACCGGACCAAATGGCGCCTTATGGGACCGATGCACATCGCCGAAACGGTTGAACAGGCGAAGGAGAACTGCCGTTACGGCCTCGAGTGGGTGTTCACCTATCTGTCCCACATCATCCCGACCTCAGATCCGACGCAGCCACCTCCGCCAACGGATTATGACGAGTTCATCGATTATGCCAATGAGACCGGTCGGATGGTGATTGGCACCCCCGAAATGGCGATCGCCCAGATCGAGCGCTTGCGGGAGAAGACGGGTGGATTCGGCTGCTACATGATGCTGGGCGCCGACCTCGCAGACTGGCACCAAACACTGCGCAGTTATGAGCTGTTCGCCGAGCAGGTCATGCCCCACGTGAACGGACAGGCCGCGCCCGTCCAAGCCAGCTATGACCGGATCGTCGCCGCGGGGTCGCGCTGGGTCGACGCCACTCTCAACGCGCAGCTCACCGAGATCGCCAAGCACGAAGAGGTGCGGGCGGCCCGCCAATCGGAGTAACCGGGCGGGATCCAGCAGCCATCCGTTCCAGAATGCGTCGGTACCTGCTGTGCTCGCAACGTGATCGACTCCGCCGCTAGCGCTTGGGCACGAAAAAGTCGGTGAGCAGCGCGGCGCACTCCTCGGCCCGCACATCGCGCACGACTTCGGACTCGTGATTCAGCCGCGGGTCGGAGGCCAGGCAATAGAGAGTGCCGGCCGCTCCCGCTTTCGGATCGGCGGCTCCGAAGACGATGCGAGCGACCCGGCTGTTCAGCGCCGCGCCGGCACACATTGGGCACGGTTCGAGCGTAACCACCAGCGTGGCCGTCTCGAGGCGCCACGAGCCGAGGGCCGCCGCCGCATCACGAAGGGCGAGAACCTCGGCGTGGGCCGTTGGATCACCCGTCTTTTCGCGTTCGTTATGGCGGCGGGCCACGACCTGGCCGTCGACGATGACGACCGCCCCGACGGGCACGTCGTGGTGGACGAGCGCGGCGGTCGCCTCTTCAAGGGCTATTCCCATTTCGTCATGCCAAGCGGCGGCGCTGGGGGCGGGGTCGGTGGTCATCTCGCCAGTAGAATGGGTCGTTTCATAGCAGCGGAGGAAGTGGGATTCGAACCCACGGAAGGTTGCCCTTCACACGCTTTCCAAGCGTGCCGGTTCGGCCGCTCTCGCATTCCTCCCGGTGTGGTGAACCACATCGTGACCGATACCGGTCGGTGACAGGCTAGCCTCTTCAGTGCTTCGTCCGCGAAGCGCTTTCGGGCGCTGGTGGGCGTGGCGGTCGGGTCCTGCGCAAGGGCAACCCCGTGAATCGAGTCAGGGCCGGGAGGCAGCAGCTCTCAGCGGGTACTGCACTGTGCCGCAGTCAGCCTGACCGTCACGCCGACCAGCGCCCTTCTGGACGAATCGCCATGCGAGCCTGGCGAGAACCCTGTCAGGGTGGCTCCTTGCGCCGCGTTCCAAGGTTCGGCGTTCAAGTGTCCAGCGGCGCCGTGCCGTGACCACCCGCGCGTCTGTCACACGGGCCCGATATCCTCGCAGCCGTGGACTACCAGTCGCTCTATCGCCGGTTTCGGCCGCAGCGTTTCGATGAGCTCAAGGGCCAGGAACACGTCGCCACGGCACTGCGCAACGCCGTTCGTGACGCCAAGGTAACTCACGCGTACCTGTTCAGCGGGCCGAGAGGTACGGGCAAGACTTCGACGGCCCGAATTTTGGCCAAGGCGCTCAACTGCACCGCCCTCGAGGGGGGCGAACCGTGCGGAATCTGTGCGTCGTGTCTGATGGTGGCGGCCGGAACGTCGATGGACGTGACCGAACTCGATGCCGCGTCCCACAACGGCGTCGATGCTATGCGCGACCTAGTGGCCAGGGCGTCGCTGGGCACCTCGGGGCGCCACCGGGTGTTCATCGTCGACGAAGTGCACATGCTCTCGACGGCGGCCGCCAACGCGCTGCTCAAGACACTCGAAGAGCCGCCGTCACACGTGGTGTTCGTGTTGGCCACCACCGATCCCCAAAAAGTGCTGCCCACGATCACGAGCCGAACACAGCACTTCGAGTTCCGGCTACTCGCCACGACCCTGCTGCACGAACACCTGCGATGGGTGGCCGACGAAGCGGGTATAGAACTCGACGACGCTTCGCTCGAAGAGGTCGCTCGACGAGGACGGGGTTCGGCCCGTGATGCGTTGTCGGCGCTCGATCAAGTGGCGGCCGCGGGTGGCATTGACGACCGGAGGGAGAGTGTCGGCGAAATCGTGACTGCGCTGATCGCACGAGACGCCGGCGCCGCGCTGACGGCAGTGGCCGAAGCTTCGGAGCGGGGCCGCGAGGCGCGCCAACTCGCACGCGATCTCGTCGAGCAACTCCGGCAAATCTTTCTCGCCGTGATGGCGCCGCGGTTGGTCACGCCCGATCCGGCGGTTTCCGTTTGGGCCGCGGCCGCTTCACCGGCCGCGCTCACTCGGGCCATGGAGGTGCTGGGGGAAGCGTTGGTCGATCAGCGCGAGGCCCTCGATCCTCGCCTCACGCTCGAAGTAGCGCTTGTGCGTCTGGCCCGGCCGGAACTCGACACATCGCCGGCCGCGCTACTGGAACGGATCGAGCGCATTGAGCGCAACGGAACTCCGCCGCCGCCCCCGGTGCGTCTCGTCGCCCCAACGCCCCCGGCGGCTCCGTCCCCCCGTCGGGAGGGGCCCCCGGCCGAAGTGAGTGACAGCCCGGCCACCCGGCCACGCGAAGGCCCACCATCCCCGCCTCCCGGCGATGACCCCCCCCGACCATCATCGCCGCCGTCCCCATCGGCTCGTTCAGAGGGTGCCGCGCCGGAGGCGAGCGACGGCCCAGCCCCCCGACCGCTGGAAGGCCAGCCACCGTTACCCGCCTCGATTCCGGCACCCCCGTTGCGTCCTGATGCTGAGTCATCGCGTCCCGCGACTGGGTCTCCCCCCGACCGCGATGCAAACGGTGGACGTCGGGGCGTCGCCGACGCGGCTCGCGCGGCCTTGGGTGGAGGACGATCGTCGGCGGCTGCGGCCCGTCCCGCCACCCTCGCCACCCCACGACATGGCGGAGATACGTCTACGCCCCCCGTGGAACCAACCTCGACCAGCACCGATCCATGGGAGCGGACGTTGGAGGCCCTTACGCGCGGCACCCGGGCGCTGTTCGCCAGCGGCCGGGCCGTCTTCGACCACGACGGGACGGCGACGATCGTAACGGTCTCGGTGGCCAACGAACCCCACCGGGTGCGGTGCGAAGCCAAGCTCGCCGAGGTCGAAGCGGCGGCTGCGGCGGCCGTCGGGGGTCCGGTCACGATGTGCGTGAATGTAGGAGAAGTCGGTGGAGACGAACCGCCTCGCCGAGACGAGGCCATCGCTCTCGTGCACACGGATCGCCGGGTCGTGGCCCGGGCCAATGCCCTGACTGTCGGTCCGGACGATCAATACGACGACGAACACGCGTCGATCGACGTGCGAGAGCTGGAGGATGCCCCCCCGGCGCAAGTAGTGTCGGGCCTTGATCTGGTCCTCAAGGCGTTCGGACCCAAAACCGTGGTTGTGGAAGAGAGCTGACATGAGCGAGCACCGAAGTGCAACGGAGGAGCGGAGCTCCATCAAACAACATGGCACTCGCAGCAGAGACGGGGCCCCCGCACCCGGCCGAAGGCCGGTACGGGGTGGCGAAGCGAGGATGACATGAGCGAGATGGCCGAGATGGGCGGATTGGGCGACTTGTTGCGCCAGGCGCAGGAGATGATGGCGGCCCAACAGCAGGCGGCCGAACAGGTCATCGAAGGCGTATCAGGCAGCGGTTTGGTGCGGGTCGAACTGACGGGGGCCATGGAGTTTCGATCGATCAGAATCGATCCCAAGGCCGTCGACCCGAGCGACGTCGAGATGCTCGAAGATCTGATCTTGGCCGCCATCCACGACGGCGCCACGAAGGCCAAGGCGTTGGGCCAGCAGGCCATGGGATCACTCGATCTCGGGTCCCTCGGCGGGCTCCTCGGCCAGTAGTGGCTGCGGTCTACGCCCCTCCCGTCCAGGACCTGATCGACGAACTCGGACGCCTTCCTGGCATTGGCCCCAAGTCCGCCCAGCGGATTGCCTACCACCTGCTGAAGCGCCCGAAAGAAGACGTCCAGCGGCTGGCGCGGGCCTTGCAGCAAGCCAAAGAGCGAGTGGTGTTCTGCGAACGCTGCTTCAACCTCGCCGAAGTGTCTGACACGCTCGCGCCAGACACCGACCCCGACACGTTCAGCGTCGAGTGCGCGATCTGCGCCGATCCCCATCGCGACACTGCGGTCATCTGCGTCGTCGAAGAACCCAAAGACGTGGTGGCCGTCGAACGGACCCAAGAGTTCAAAGGCCGCTACCACGTGCTCCAGGGTGCCATCAATCACCTCGAAGGCGTCGGCGCCGAACAACTCCGAATCAAAGAGCTTCTCGTGCGCCTCGGCAAAGAAGAGATCCGCGAGGTGATCCTGTGCACGAACCCGAACATCGAGGGCGAATACACCGCGCTTTACCTGGCCCGGATGCTGAAGCCGCTCGGCCTGATCGTCTCGCGCATCGCCAGCGGCCTTCCCGTGGGCGGCGACCTCGAATACGCCGACGAACTCACGCTCGGACGGGCGCTGGAGGGCCGCCGCGAGATGGACGGGTAGCCACGGTGGGGGCATGCGTTTCTCGATTACGGGTGCGTTGGCCGGGGGCCCGGGTCCTTGAAGATTGTCTACTTACCGATGGGTCGGCTTCGAGCGGAGAAGCTTCGTTTTCGAACTCTCGACGACTTTCGGACAGTCAAAGTCTTCCGCACCCTCAGCGGGGAAAACCTTGTTCCTTTGGACGATGACTGCCGGGCCGCGACCGATGCGACGGGTACGGTCGGCCCTGGCGTGACGGCCACGTCCACCGTTGCGTTGCTCGCAACCTCAGCTGGCTGCGGTCCTGACGTGGGGTAGCTGACCGCGGTCGGAGCGACAGTCTGTTGCGCGGCCGGTGCACTGGACCCAGGTACCTCCGTCAGGGCTGGGTCGACATCGAAGGCAACCACGTCATAGCGGTAGGTGGTATCTCCGACGACGACGGTTACCGAATAGGTGTCGTCGTGGCCGGTTGAAGGGCGGCGCGCCGGCGCTGACGACAGCGACCAGACCAGCGTGTCGTCGCCGTAGCCCTCGCCCTGCGGGCTTTGGTATTCGATCGTCACCGGAATCGGCTCGCCATTTTGCGTGACCCTCACGGAAGCGGCCCGGAAGTCAGTGGAAGGCAGCGAGAACGACCATCGAGTCGGCATCAGAGGGAACGGGACAAACCCGGATGGAGGCCAAGCGACGAAAACGGTGCGAGTCGCGGGCTGACTGGTCGGGCTGGCGGCGCCTCCCGCGATGACGAGCACCGATCCGGCCCATGCCCCGCCGGCGGCCGGAACATTGCCGACGCCGACTCGACGGGTGCTGGGCAAAAGCATCCATCGCCGATGTCCGACTCGAGCGTTGTTCGATCCTTCGTCTTCCATGAACGAGAAGATGGCCTTTTGGCCAGCGTAGCCGAGGTGCAGGTTGCCAGTCGCCGCGCCACGGGCGGCCAGCTCGCTGTAGCACGGCCAACTCGGAGGAATCGCATGACTCAACTCGCCCTGTTGCGTGACGACGAGTGCCGCGGCCTGTGCCCGTTTCGTCATGTCGTCGTCGAGCACGGCGTCAGCGGGCACTCCGGCCATGGCCCGAAAGAAGTTCAAGCGCCGCAATGTGGCGGCCAGAAACGCGTCAGACGTGGTTCCTGGTAGACACTGCGAGCGGTCGCCGGTCCATTCGATGGCCGGTTCGGGAATCGAGAAATCGGCCCGATACGCCGATTCAACCGCCGAACGGGAGGTTGTGTCAAGGCCCTCGAACGGCATAATGCGTAGCGTTGTCGAGTTCGGCGCGACAGTTGCTTGGGCCGATGCGAACCCTCCGCAAAGGCTCACGGCGAACGCTAGCCACAGTACAAAAAGGACGCGGTCGGGGCGGCGTCGATGGCCAAACGGCGGGGAAGTCGTGGTCATTGTCGATCCTTGGGTGGTGGCGGACCTAACCGATGCAGCGCACTTGTGGAGACGCGCGCTACTGGTAGCTCCGGCTGACCTGGGTTCGTGTAGTCGGCGCTACACCAAAGGTGTAAACGATAGTCGGATATCGAGAAGGAACGGCGGATACCGTGAATCGGCGCAGGATTCGTTGCTTGTGGCGCCATCCCCGGAATACAAGCCCGCGGACTCCCGTTACACTGGGCAACTTGCTACGGAGGCACTCAACTTCGATAGCATCCCCCATCACAACCCCTCATAACAAGGAGTCTCACCATGCCCAAGGCCGTCGGCATCGACCTCGGCACCACCAACTCGGTCGTCTGCGTCTTGGAGGCGGGCGATCCAGTCGTGATCCCCAACTCTGAGGGCACGCGCACCACCCCGTCCATAGTGGGCTTCTCGAAGACCGGCGAAGTGCTGGTCGGCGAAGTGGCCAAGCGCCAGGCCATAACCAACCCCGATCGGACTATCCGTTCCGTCAAGCGCCACATGGGCACCAACTGGACCGTCGACATCGACGGCAAGAAGTACACGCCCCAAGAGATCAGCGCCCGCACGCTCATGAAGCTGAAACGCGATGCCGAGGCCTACTTGGGCGACACGGTCACGCAGGCCGTCATCACCGTGCCCGCGTACTTCGACGACGCGCAGCGCCAGGCCACCAAGGAGGCGGGCGCCATCGCCGGTCTCGAGGTGCTGCGTATCATCAACGAGCCCACCGCGGCCGCGTTGGCCTACGGGCTCGACAAAGAAGCCGGCCACGACCACACGATCCTCGTGTTCGACCTCGGCGGCGGCACTTTCGATGTGTCGGTGCTCGAGATCGGCGACGGCGTGTTCGAAGTGAAGTCGACCAGCGGAGACACCAACCTGGGCGGCGACGACTGGGATCAAGCCATCATCGACTGGCTGGTCAAAGATTTCCGGGCCGGTGAGGGAGTCGACCTGGCGGCCGACAAAATGGCTGTGCAGCGCCTTAAGGAGGCCGCCGAAAAAGCCAAAATCGAACTGTCGCAAGTACAGCAGGTCCAGATCAACCTACCCTTCATCACCGCCACCGCCGAAGGGCCGAAGCACCTCGACGTGACCCTGTCGCGGGCCAAGTTCCAGGAGATGACCGCCGGGCTGGTCGAGCGGTGCCGCGGCCCGTTCGAACAAGCCATCAAAGACGCCGGCCTGAACAAGGGTGACATCGCCCATGTCGTCATGGTTGGCGGGTCCACCCGCATGCCGGCCGTGCAAGATCTCGTTCAGGGCCTCACCGGCAAAGAGCCCCACAAGGGCGTCAACCCCGACGAAGTGGTCGCCATTGGCGCCGCCGTTCAGGCCGGCGTACTCAAGGGCGACGTCAAAGACGTGTTGCTTCTCGACGTCACCCCACTGTCGCTGGGCATCGAGACCAAGGGTGGCGTGATGACGAAGCTGATCGAGCGCAACACCACGATCCCGACCCGGCGGACGGAAGTTTTCACCACTGCCGAAGACATGCAGCCGTCGGTCGAAATCCACGTGCTGCAAGGTGAGCGAGAAATGGCCGGCTACAACAAGACGCTTGGCAAGTTCCAGCTCGTCGATCTGCCGCCGGCGCCTCGCGGTGTACCCCAGATCGAGGTCACTTTCGACATCGACGCCAATGGCATCGTGCACGTGTCGGCCAAAGACCGAGCCACGGGCAAAGAGCAATCGATGACTATCACTGGTCAATCGTCGCTGGCGAAAGACGATATTGCCCGCATGGTGAAAGACGCCGAGGCCCACGCCGAAGCCGACCGTCAGGCCAAAGACAGCGTCGATACTCGTAACCAGGGTGAGAATCTCGTGTATCAAATCGAGAAACTCCTTCGCGATTCGGGCGACAAGATTCCCACCGACGACAAGACCCGTGTCGAGACCGCGCTCGCTGACGCGAAAAAGGCCCTCGAAGGCGCCGACATGGAAGCCATCAAGCGCACCACCACCGCGCTCGGTGAAGCCAGCCAGTCGGCCACCCAAAAGATGTACGAGTCGGCCGCGGCGTCCGCCGGTGGCGGAGGCGGTTCGTCGGCCAACTCCGGTCCGTCGGGCGCCCCCGGTCCTGACGACGACATCATCGACGCCGAAATCGTCGACGAGAAGTGAACGACGAAGCCGAAGTATGGGGGGCCCCGGACGTAAAGCCCGGGGCCCCAGGCGGCGGGGCCAGCGGGGATCGACCGGAAGGCCTAACCGAGGCCGACGGGCCTGACGAGACCAGTCCGCTGGCGGTCCTCGACGCGCTCACCAAAGAACGCGACGATTACCTCGACGCCCTCCGCCGGTTACAAGCCGATTTTGAGAATTACCGCAAGCGGGTTCGGGTCGATATGGAAATGGAAGTCGGGCGAGCCACCGAAAAAGTAATCGATCGACTTCTACCAGTGCTCGACACGTTCGAAATGGCCCTCAGCCACGAGACCGACCCCAACGCCAGTCCGTTGGCCAAACTTCATGACCAACTGTTGAGTGCGCTCGAGTCCGAAGGCCTGGAACGGCTGCATCCCGAGGGAGCTCCGTTCGACCCGGCCGAGGCCGACGCCGTGATGCACGAGGCGGCCGAAGAGGGCGAAGCCAGTGCCGATGGCCCAGTAGTCAGCCAAGTGCTACGAGCTGGGTACCGCTGGAAGGGCCGGGTCATGCGCGCCGCCATGGTCAAAGTCCGAGCGTAAGCCACAAACGACAGTGATAGGGGGGTGAGGAACGGATGAGTCAGCCACAACGGGAATGGTATGAAAAGGACTATTATAAGATCTTGGGTGTAGCCGAGATCTCGACCGAGAAAGACATCACCAAGGCCTATCGCAAGCTGGCCAAGGAGAACCACCCAGATAGTCACCCCGGCCGGGAAGAGCGCTTTAAAGAGATATCAGGCGCGTATTCCGTGCTCAGTGACTCCGAAAAGCGGAAGAGCTATGACGAGGTGCGCAAGCTCGGGCCCATGGGCAATCCTTACGGGCCTGGCACAACTCGCCCCGGTCCGGGGGCCGGAGGTGGAGGCTTTCGCACTGACGATCTCGGCGACCTTCTGGGCGGCCTGTTCAATCGAGGACGGGGTCGAGGGTCGCAAGGGGGCGCAGGAGGAGCGAACGCCGGCGCCCCCGGTCCTCGTCGTGGTGATGATCTCGAGACCAGCCTCTCCTTGAGTTTCGCCGACGCGGTCAGCGGCACCACGGTGAGCGTGAATGTGTTGGGCGATGCACCGTGTGAAACCTGCAACGCCACCGGCGCCGCTCCTGGCACTTCCCCGGTGGTGTGCAGCCAGTGCGGCGGTCGAGGGGTCATTGATTCCAATCAAGGATTCTTCAGTTTCAGCCAGCCCTGCACGGGGTGCAACGGCAACGGCATGCGGGTCGACAAGCCGTGCCCCAACTGCGGCGGATCGGGCAACGCCCGCAAGGCCCGCCAAGTCAAGGTGCGGGTGCCCGCCGGTGTCGCCGACGCGCAGCGCATCCGCCTCAAGGCGCGGGGCGGAGCCGGTCGCAACGGCGGTGCCCCGGGCGATCTTTACGTCACGGCCAACGTCGGGGGCCACGATCTGTTCGGTCGCAAGGGCAAAGACCTCACGATCAAGGTACCGATCACGTTCCCCGAGGCCGCCCTCGGCGCCACCGTCACGGTGCCCACGCTGGGAGATCCGGTTCAACTGAAGGTCCCGGCCGGGACCCGCAGTGGGAGGACTTTTCGCGTCCGCGGCAAAGGTGCGCCGATGACCGGGGGGGCCGGCGATCTCTTGGTCACTGTCGACGTGATCGTTCCAGTCACGCTGACGGCGGATCAGCGCGCCGCCATTGAGGCTCTCGCCAGCGCGATCGGCACCGAGGCCCCGAGAGCCCATTTGGGAGTGTGAGATGCTGGAAACCCGCGCCGTATACGTCATCTCGGTCGCCGCCGAGCTGGCCGGCATGCACCCGCAGACCCTGCGCATTTACGAGCGCAAAGGGCTGTTGGAACCGAGTCGAACCGGCGGCGGGAGTCGGCGCTATAGCCAAAGCGACATCGCTCGGCTGCATCGCATCGCTGAACTTACCGCCGCCGGCCTAAACCTCGAGGGCGTGAAACGGGTCATGGAACTAGAAGACAAGGTGGTCGAGTTGCGCGCCGAGCTGACCGCCGTACGAGCGGCAACCGCGGCGGCCGTGGCGGCTACCCATCGAGAGTACCGCCGCGATCTCGTCCCATTCTCGGGTCTGCCCGCGGTTTGGTCGCGCCACCGCGACCGGCCCTGAGCATCGATCAATGGGCGCCATCTATTCACCAAAGTTGAGTAACCCGCGTGGGCCGGTGAGCCCAATAGCTACAAATACCCTCTAGACCGAGCCCCCGCCTGTCGATACCGCGATCGTGCCAACGTTCCGGGAGGACATCACCGTGGGATCAACGATCCGCTCATCACGTCATTCGAAAGGCCGCGTACTCATCGCGGCCGCGCTCGCCGCCATTGCTGGGGTCGCCACCCTGATAGGTACGGCCGGGTCCAATCCGACGCCATCAGCCGCCGCGCTGGGCTCGGACCTGGGCCTCGGAAACCTTACGCTCGGCAATTTGGTTTGGAATGACAAAAACGACAACGGTGTGCACGACAACGGTGAGCCCGGAATCGATGGGGTAACCATCAAGATCTTCGCGGCCGACGCCTCAACCGGCGACCGGATCAACTCTTCGCTCGGCACCGCTACGACCGCGGGGGGAGGGCTCTACCAATTCACCGGGCTGAGTGCGGGGGCCTACTACGTTGAATTCAACGCACCCGGTTACGTTTCGTCAACCGATCACAGCGGAGTCAGCACCGAGTCTAATAACCCGAACACCGCTCCCAACGATACCGATCACGGACGTATGCGGGGTGGCTTGGTCACGACCTACTCGACGGGCGTGGTCTTGGACGTTCAGGGCAATCGAGATGATGTCGACTTTGGGTTGTTCGCACCCACGAGCATCGGTGGCCAAGTGTGGCTCGACGTCAATGGCAATGCCTTGCTCGACTCTGGTGAACCCGGTATCGCCGGCGTTGGCGTGTGCATCTTTGATGGCGCTGTCGACCCGCTTGATCCGAACTCCACCCCCCTGGCCATCAAGAAATCGGATGCGACGGGAAACTTCAACTTCGGCAATCTGGGGGAAGGCACCTACCGCCTCATCATCACGAAGGACCCGAACTTCCCGGCCGGTGGTTCCTCAAGTCCGACCCCGCAAAATCCGCCGACCGGAGTCCACAGCAACGGAATTTCGGAAAATGCCAACCGGATCGCCACTGGGGTAATCACCGTCACTGCAGGACAGGCCAATATCGTTGACATCGACTTCGGTGTCGTGCCCGCCGGTGGTCCCGTCACGACGACGCCCTCAGCAACGTCCACGACTGTCGGCCCCACCACGACTGTTGGTACGAATCCGACCACGACAATGTCGACCGCCGGTACTTCATCGATCGGCGACTTCGTGTGGGACGACGCGAACAACAACGGAGTGTTTGATCCGGGCGAAAACGGTCTCGGAGGCGTCTCGATCACCCTCCATGCCGACGCCAACAGTGACGGGGTTCCCGATGGCGCAGCCCTCCAAGCGACAGTTACGGACAACGCCGGTGCTTACCACTTCGACGGCGTCCAGCCCGGCAATTACGTTGTCAGCCTCACGCCGCCCAACGGCTACGCGTCGAGCACAGGAGCGGTGGCGATGGCTGCCGGGCCGTACGAGGCGGGCAAGACCCAGGCGGCAGGGGCGAACGGCCAAGATCACGGCACCCAGGCCGGGGCCTTGGTGCGCTCTTCGACGGTGACGGTAGGGGCCACATCGGTTACGACGATCGACTTCGGCCTCTTTCGCCCGATGACAATCGGTAATCGAGTCTGGAATGACATCGACAATGACGGCCTACTGACCGCAGCTGACGGCGCGAGTCCGGGAATGGCTGGAATCGCCGTGTGCATCTTCGACGGTTCTGGTCTACTGGCGACGCAGTTCACCGACGCGAACGGTCGATACCTGTTCGGGTACTTGGTGCCAGGCACGTATCGGATAGTTCTGGTGAAGAGTTCATTCCCAGCCAACTTCGTCGCCGGCTCGACCACCGCAACGTCGGCCAATCCCAACAATCATGTCGACAACGACAATAACGGGGTAACCGATTCGGGCTCGACGCTCGACGCCGCGGCGATGACTATCAGCATGGATGGGGCACCCACGGGAGAGTCCGACGCGGCCACCGACCCGACCGCCGACAACCGGTCCGACCTCACTGTCGACTTCGCCCTGCGCGACCCCTCCGTAGCCCCGCCGACGAAAAATCAGCCGATCACTCAGCCGACCACGCTCGGACCGAGTGTTGCCGCGACCGTGCCCCCAGCCACGACCCCTGAACTGGCGCCATCGACGACCTCGAGCATCCCGGTCGCCCCGACCACCACCTCGAGCACGCTCGCCGCCCCGACAACATTGTCGGACGCCAGCGGTCCGGCCCGGGCCGCGAGTTCTGTTGTCGTGGTAACCGAGGCGACCACCACCCCGACAACCAACACCCCCACCACCACCCCCACCACCACCACCACCAGCCCGACCACCGGCCCGACCACCGGCCACAGCATCAAGACCACATCTAATTCGGTGGCGGCCTTGGCCACCGCGTGTCAAACCCTGTGGGTGGACTTGAACGGCGACGGCAAAAAGGATGCGAACGAGGACGCTCTCAGCGGCGTCACCGTCGCGTTGACCAGCCCGGGCCCCGACGGGGCGACAGGTACCGCCGACGATGTGGCCGCGATGGCGACGACCGACGCGAACGGTCAGTACTGCCTTACCATTCCGGCCGGAATTTACGGAATGAGGATCACTGGCGGGTTACCGGCGAAATACGCCGTCTTGGGCACACAGGCGCTCAAGGTACAGGTAAAGGGGATCCAGATCAGCCGAGCTCCAGCCAACGCCAAGCTCGGGCCCACCACCCCCACCCCGGCCGACACCCCCAACGCCCCAGTTGACACCTTGCCATTGACCGGCACCGACTCTGGTCTCCAGACTTCGATGGCGGTGCTGGCGATGGCCATCGGTGTCGCCCTCTTCTTCGTGTCTCGGCGCCGAGGTCTCCACTCCCGTCCCGTGTAGCGGACGAGGCCCGCTAGATTTCGCCGCTCCAAGGGGAGCGGCGGATTAGCTCGAACGGGAATATCAATGGCAAGAAACTTGCTACGGTCTATATCAAGTTTGACCGAACGTAGGAGACGTCGTGGCCATCGATCCCGCAAAATGGACGCAAAAGACAACGGAAGCGGTGCAAGCCGCAGTTGGGCTGGCGCGAGAGCGCTCCAACCCGGAGGTGACCCCCGACCATCTCCTGCTGGCGATGTTATCGCAGGCCGAGGGGATCGTGCTGCCCGTCCTCACCAAGGTCGGTATCGCCCCTGCGTCGATGAAGGCCCGTTTGGAGGCATCTCTCGCCAAGCTCCCGTCCGCATTCGGCGGCACCGACGCCACGATGAACCGCGCCCTTCGCGACGGCTTCGAACGGGCCGACCAGGAGCGCACCGCCCTCGGTGACGACTACGTATCGAGTGAACACCTGCTCTTGGCCCTGCACCTCGAAGTGGGGACGACGCGCGAAGACTTGTTGAGTGCGCTCCAAGGGATTCGGGGCAACCAGCGCGTTACCAGCCAGAACCCTGAAGAGACCTATCGGACCCTCGAAAAGTACGGGCGCGACCTCACCGATGCGGCCCGGCGCGGCAAACTCGATCCGGTCATCGGCCGAGACGAGGAGATACGCCGAACTATTCAGGTGCTCGCCCGAAGAACGAAAAACAACCCCGTGTTGATCGGCGAGCCCGGCGTGGGCAAGACGGCCATCGTCGAAGGCCTGGCGCAACGCATAGTCGACGGCGATGTGCCCGAGAGCCTCAAGAACCGTCGGCTCATCTCGCTCGATTTGGCCTCCATGGTGGCTGGCGCCAAGTACCGCGGCGAATTCGAAGAGCGGCTCAAGGCGGTGCTCAAAGAGATCTCCTCATCGGCCGGTGAGATCATCACTTTCATCGACGAAATGCATACCGTCGTCGGCGCCGGCGCGACCGGCGAAGGGGCCATGGATGCCGGCAACATGCTCAAGCCCATGCTTGCTCGAGGCGAATTGCGAATGATCGGCGCCACCACACTCGACGAGTTCCGCAAACACATTGAGAAGGACCCGGCCCTCGAACGTCGCTTCCAGCAGGTGTACGTGGGTGAACCCTCGGTCGAACAGACGATTGCCATCTTGCGCGGTCTCAAGGAGCGCTACGAAGTCCATCACGGAGTGCGCATCCAAGACGGGGCATTGGTGGCGGCTGCGGTGCTGTCGAATCGGTACGTCACCAGTCGCTTCCTCCCCGACAAAGCCATCGACCTGATAGACGAGGCCGCCAGTCGGCTGCGAATCGAGATCGACTCGATGCCAACCGAGATCGACGTCGTGGAGCGGCGCATCCGTCAACTCCAGATCGAACGGGTGGCCTTGGGCAAAGAAACGGACGAGCCATCGCTCGAACGGCTCGAGATCATCGAGAAAGAACTGGCCAACCTGCGCGAGGAGTCCGATGCCATGAAGGCCCATTGGGGCAGCGAAAAACTCGCCATTGCGGCCATCCGGGAGCACAAGGAGACTATGGAGGCCTTACGGGCGCAGGTGGAGCGCGAACCCGACCTGCAGAAGGCGGCCGAAATCCGCTACGGGCGTATCCCCGCATTGGAGAAGGAGATCGTGGCCGCCACCGAGCGCTTGGATGAGCTGCAGGCCACCACGCGCATGCTGAAGGAGGAGGTCGACGAAGAAGACATCGCCGAGGTGGTGGGCAAGGCGACCGGCATTCCGGTGAGTCGGTTGATGGAGGGAGAGGTGTCGAAACTGATCCGGATGGAGAGCGTGCTTCACCAACGTGTCATCGGCCAAGACGAGGCCGTACGGGTCGTGGCCAACGCCATTCGCCGCAATCGGGCCGGGCTCTCCGACCCGAATCGACCAATCGGTTCCTTCCTCTTCCTAGGACCGACCGGTGTCGGCAAGACCGAGCTCGCGAAGTCGCTGGCCTTGTTCCTTTTCGACGATGAAAAGGCCATGGTCCGAATCGACATGAGCGAGTATCTCGAAAAGCACAGCGTGTCGCGTCTCATCGGTGCCCCTCCCGGCTACGTTGGTTACGACCAAGGCGGCCAACTAACCGAAGCCGTGCGCCGCCGCCCGTTCGCGGTCGTATTGCTCGATGAGGTCGAGAAAGCCCACCCCGACGTCTTCAATGTGCTGTTGCAGCTCATGGACGACGGACGGCTCACCGATGGTCAGGGGCGTACTGTCGACTTCACCAACGTCGTGCTGATCATGACTTCGAACATTTCCGGCGAGCCGTCCGACTTCTTCCGACCCGAGTTCGTGAACCGCATCGACGAGATGGTTCGGTTCCGGACCCTCGACCGCGGCGATCTGACAGGGATCGTCGACATCCAGTTGGCCGCGCTTCGGAACCGGTTGGGGTCCCGCCGCCTCGGTTTCGAAATCACCGACGCAGCCAAAGCCTGGTTGGCCGCCAAAGGGTACGATCCTACCTTCGGGGCCCGTCCCCTGAAGCGTTTGATTCAAAGGGAGATTGCCGATCCCCTCTCGCTCGCCCTCCTCGAAGGTCGCTACGGCGAGGGTGATGTAGTGAAGGTCGACGCGCCAAGTGCCGAAGCGGAGGACGGCGAGTCCTTGCGTTTCGAGTAGCCGAGCTGGGCCAAATGGCTCATTTTTGACTACTCCCCGCGCGCAGCGAATACTGTCTGCTACTCTCAGTAGTGAAGATTCATTCATTTGTGAGAACCTGCTCACGGTCCAAGACCTCTCCGCTCCTGTGCGATGTTCGCTACGGGAGCGGTTGCGACTTCCCCGGTATTGGTCTCCAAGCTCATTCAAGGAGACAGCAATGCGTTTGCGTACTAACGGATTTCTCGGTCGCCGATCCCGGATCATCCGGAACGGCGGCATTGGCGTGGTCGCCGTCGGCGCCGCTGTCATGATTGCCGCCATCGGCGGCCTGATCGGCCAAGGCAATGCCAGCGCGGTCGTGGCCACGGGAACAATAACGGGTTGGGGCCCTGAAGCCCGCCATGTCGAAGGCACCCAGAACGGCAACCCCCTGGCTGCACTCGCGGAGATAGCGACAGTCACCTTGTCGGATTCGAGCCTCGTGCGGGCCTACTGCATCGACCTCAATACGTCGACGGCCGCCGGAACCACTTACCAAGAGGGAGTATGGGCCGACACCCACCAGGCCGAGATCGGCAAGATCTTGTACATCCTTCTTCACGGGTATCCGCAGGTGACCTCCACGGCCTTGGCCCAGGCGGCCGGCGTCACCCTCACCGATCCCGACAACTCGGCGATGGCGGCGACCCAAGCGGCCATCTGGAAGTTTTCGAACGGATTCACCTATACCGGAGTCACCTCGCCCGAACCCGACGGCCCGGCGATCGGCACCATCACGACCTTCCTGATCAACGCGGCCAACGCGGCGGGCAATTTGCCGCCCGAACCGGGTCCGTCACTGACCGTGCTGCCCGCTTCCGCCAGTGGTCCATCGGGCACCCTGGTTGGCCCTTTCACGGTGACGACTACCGCACCCGGACCTCTGGCCTTGACCTTGGATGGCGCTCCTGTCGGCAGCGAGATCGTTGATGGCAGCGGAAACCCGAAAGCGTCGGCCAGCAATGGCGAGACATTCTACGTGCGCATCCCCGCTGGGACCCCGGCCGGTTCGGCCAGCGTCACGATCTCCGGCAGCGTTGTGGTTCCGGCCGGACGTGTCCTCATCCATCCGTCGGGGGGCGACAACCCGAATTCGGTGCAGCTCCTAATCGCGGCGGTGCCCACGACGGTGACCCTGATCGAGAAGGTCACGGTCAACTGGACGACGACCACGACGTCCACCACCACGACCACCACCGTTCCGGACACCACCACGACGTCCACGACCACCACCGTCCCCGACACCACCACGACGTCCACGACCACCACCGTTCCGGACACGACGACCACCAAAGCCACCACCACCACAGTCCCTCAAACCACGACCACCGTCGCGGACACGACCACGACTACCATGGCCACGACCACCACCGAGCCGGACACGACGACCACCAAAGCCACCACCACCACCGTGCCGGACACGACCACCACCACCAAAGCCACCACCACCACCGTCCCTGAAACCACGACGTCGAGGCCCGTGACTACCCCTCCGACCAGTTCGGAAGCCACTACGACGAAGGCCACGACTACGACCCAAGCCACCACAACCACGGTGGCGGACACAACAACGACGAAGCCCGCGACCACCACCACGGCGGCCGCGACAACCACTACGGCCGCCGCGACAACCACCACCGCGGCCGCGGCCGCGACCACGACCACCGCCGCCGCGACAACCACGACGGCGGCCACCACGACCACGGCGGTGCCGACGATCATCATCTACGCCACGACGCCGACGGTTCCGCCGACGACTGTTGCGCCGACGACCCTGGCGCCGACGACACCGCCGACTACGGCGCCGCCCACGACGGCACCGCCCACGACAATGCCGCCCACCACGCCGCCCACGGTGGCCAAGACCGAGCCGCCACAGACGGTGCCACCCACGACCCCTCCGGTCGTGAAAGCCCTCGTCTACACCGGCTCGCGCTCCAGCAGTTTGGCGCTCCTCGGATTCGGCCTCGTGCTCATCGGCTTCTTCCTCGCATTCACCGGTCGCAAAGCGTCCCGCCATAGCCTAGGAATTCGCCTCTAGGCCGACCCACTCACTAGGTCGCTTCCTGCTAGTGCCGTGACCACAATCCTACGCCTCGTCCTACGCCGTATTTCGCCTGGCAGCGCAGCTGCCGGACGAGGCGTGGGTTTGTGGTTGAGGCACT
This sequence comes from Acidimicrobiia bacterium, assembly GCA_025359845.1. Classification (GTDB taxonomy): domain Bacteria; phylum Actinomycetota; class Acidimicrobiia; order Acidimicrobiales; family JANYDT01; genus JANYDT01. The sequence goes on along the minus strand of JANYDT010000185.1, from coordinate 23,857 downwards.
AGCCGGGCTCAGGCCCGCTCACTTAGAATCTTTCCCCGCCGCTAAAAGCGCGTCATCGCCGGTGTTTTTCCGGAGTTGGCGCGCTTTTGGCGTCTGACCAACAATGCGACCATTCGCGCACGGTAGTGTTGGGCACCGTGCCAGGAACCGTCGTGCTCGGAACACAATGGGGCGATGAGGGTAAGGCGAAACTTATCGACCTCCTCGCCGGAGAGGCCGACGTCATTGTCCGGTACCAAGGCGGTCATAACGCCGGACACACGGTGGTGGTCGACGGGCAGCGTTTCGCCTTCCGACTCGTCCCGTCGGGCATGCTGCACCCCGGAAAAACAACGGTGATCGGCAACGGGGTGGTCGTTGATCCCGTGACCCTCATTGCCGAACTCGACATGCTCGCGGGGCGGGGCATCGATACGAGCGGCTTACAGCTCAGCGCCAACGCACATTTGATTTTGCCGCATCATCCGATCTTCGACACGCTCGCCGAAGAAGCGCGGGGCGCCAACGCGCTTGGCACCACCCGCAACGGTATCGGTCCGGCCTACCAGGACAAAGCCGGGCGGATCGGCTTACGAGTCCAAGATCTGCTCGATCCCACCGAGTTCCGAAGCAAGCTCAACGTGCTTATGGCGGAAAAGAACGCGATCCTCACCAAGGTGTACGGCCGCGAACCTCTCGATGCCGATGCAATCGCGACCACCTACCTTGATGAGTATGCGCCGCGACTCATCCCGCTAGTGGCCGACACAGTCGACACGGTCCATACCGCCCTCGAGGCCGGCAAACACGTGCTCTTCGAGGGTGCTCAAGCCACCTTCCTCGACATCGACCACGGAACCTACCCGTTCGTTACATCGTCGAATCCGGTTGCTGGTTTTGCGTGCGTGGGCGCAGGGGTCGGGCCCCGCCACATCAATCGTGTGGTGGGTATCGCCAAGGCCTACGTGACCCGGGTCGGCGCCGGACCCTTCCCCACCGAGCTCCACGATGAAACGGGCGAATTGCTGCAGGAGCGAGGTCGTGAATTCGGAACGGTTACGGGCCGTCGGCGTCGATGCGGCTGGCTCGATCTCGTCATGTTGCGCCAGGCCATCCGGCTCAATGGTTTGACCGAACTGGCGGTCACGAAGCTCGATATTCTCGACGTGCTGCCCATCGTGAAGATCTGTACCGCCTACGAGATCGATGGCCAGCGCTTCGACCATATGCCGCTGGATCTGCGAATGCTGGCGCGGGCCGTGCCCATCTACGAGCAACTCCCGGGCTGGGAGTCCGACCTCACCGAAATCCGTCACCATGACGACCTGCCCGCCAATGCCCGTAGATATCTGGGCTTCATCGGCGAAACGACCGGCGCCAACCTGACCTACGTCGGGGTCGGCGCAGAGCGTGACCAAGTCGTCCCGGTCGCAGGAATCATCCGATGATTCCCCGGTATTGCCTGCCCGAAATGGCTGCAATCTGGACCGAGGAGGCCAAGCTTGAGCGCTGGATCCTCGTAGAAGTCCTCGCCACCGAAGCGTGGGCCGCGCTGGGCGTCGTGCCTCCGGAAGCGGCCGCGGCGATTCGGCTCAACTCCGCGGCATCGCCCGAAGAAGTCCGGGAACGGGAGAAAATCACCGATCATGACGTGGCTGCGTTCGTAGACGTAGTGCAAGGTCACGTCGGGGAACCAGCAGGCAAGTGGGTGCATTACGGGCTGACATCGACCGACGTGGTCGACACCGCCCAGTGCATGGCGCTCACCCAATCCTGCGACGTACTGATTCGGGCCGCGACGGCGCTGATAGACGTCTTGAAGCGCCGTGCCATCGAGTTCGCAATGACTCCGGTGATCGGAAGGACCCACGGCGTCCACGCCGAACCGACCACATTCGGCGCCAAGTTGGCCCTATGGGGCCTGGCGGTGGCTCGCGACCGCGATCGGCTCCAGGTCACCCGAAAGGCGGTTGCGGTCGGCAAGCTGAGCGGAGCGGTAGGGACGTATTCCAACATCGACCCGGCGATTGAAGCGCACGTATGTGCCGCTCTCGGGCTCACGCCGGTCCCGGGCACCCAGGTGGTGGCGCGAGATCGCCACGCTCAGTACCTCTATACCTGCGCGTAGATCGGGGCGACGATCGAGACTATGGCGGTCGAGATCCGCCATCTGCAACGCACCGAAGTGCGCGAAGTCCAAGAGGCATTTCGAGCAGGTCAAAAGGGCAGTTCGGCCATGCCCCATAAGCGGAATCCGATTAAATCCGAGGCGCTCAGCGGTCTGGCTCGCATCTTGCGTTCGAACGTGATTGCCGGACTGGAAAACGTTGCGCTATGGCACGAACGTGACATTAGTCACTCTTCGGTCGAGCGGATTGTCTTGCCCGACTCGTCGCTGTTGGCGCACTACTCACTGGTAAAGGCGGCGGAGCTGATCGATGGACTCGTGGTGCGGGTCGATCGCATGCGCTCGAATCTCGATGCCAGCTTCGGTCTGGTGTTTAGCCAGCCGGTGCTTCTAGCCCTGGTCGCAGCGGGAATGACCCGCGATGACGCTTATCGCATAGTGCAAGACAACGCGATGCGGGCATGGGACGGGGAACAATCGTTTCGCACATTGCTCGAAGCTGATACTCGGGTCACGGTTTCGGCGGAAGTTCTCGACCGCGCCTTTGATCTGGATCGGTCGCTACAGCACGTCCACCGAACGGTGGACGCACTGCTCGCAATCGATTGACTAACGAGTGATGCCGGCGGCCTTAAGGACGGTGGGCTCAATGCCCATACGGCGCCAGGTGTTGTAGGTAATACCCTTGCTCTCGCCATATTCGGCGGCCGACTCAACGAAAGCGGCCTCGTAGTCGGTGATATCGAAGCGGTCTTCCATCTGACCCAACTCGGTCTCGAGGTTGGCCTGCTCCTGGGTGAGCAGCAAGGTGTTGAGGGGATCGGCGCCATCGAGTTCTTCGGCGATGATGTGCAGACGCTTGTTGATCGAATCGGGCGTGCGCTTGCGGCCACGCTTTGGCTTGTTGGCGGACAGTGCTTCGAGGTAATTCTTCACAGCCCGGCCGTGTTCACGACCACGAGCCAGTGCGGCCTTGTGCTCGTTGCTCATGGGCTTCTTCTTGGGGGCTTTTTTAGCGGTTGCCATGGGCGCAGATGGTAGCGCCAAATCACCTCATTGTTGCGAATCCTCGCGCCATTCTCGTGAAGACGAGGGTTTAGCCGGAAAGACGTTTGACGCACCGACGGACTGTTGGAGTGACATAGGTTCACGCTCGCCGTCGTCATAAAGGAGTGTCAAACAGGTTTGGGACGCCGACTGATAGGCATCACGGTCGGCCAGACTGGGGCCTTGGAGTGATCGATGCTCGGGCGAAAAGGCCGAGTTCGATCTCAACAGTCGTGCTCCCGGGGCTGCTTCTCCGGAGCAAATCTCCGAAATTGGGACCTCGACTTCGCCTTTCGATCGGTCAAGTCAGCCGATGAGCACGATGTGAACTCGCAGCGGGCCGTGCACGCCCATCGTGAGGATCATCTCGATGTCACCGGTCCGACTCGGGCCGGTGATGAGCGCCACGTTGGCCGGCAGCGGTCGATCCGATATTGCCCGAAGGACATCGGCGCTCGAGGCGACAATTCGACCGGCGGATAACAGCGCCACGTGAACTCGCGGTAAAAGGCTCGCGCCCCGACCGCCTTCATCGTCGCTGCGCTGTACGAGTGTCCCCGTCGACGCAATCGCCGCAAATGGCTCGGTGAGTCCAATATCGGCGAGAGCACCGGTGGCTCGGTCATAGCGCAGGGCTGCGACCCTCGCCCCGAGTTCACGGGCCATAGGCGCATCGCTCGTGACGATCCGGGTAGCGCCCTCAGCGTCGATGATCTGCTCGAGCGCCTCCCCGGCGCCGTCGAGGTCGCGCACCCGATACACGACCGCACCAACGGCCTCCGCGTTGCGCACGAACGAGCCGATCAGATCGTGCGAATCGAGGGCGGCCGTGCGCGTGATCGGAACGGTCAATGGGCGGGCGGCGCGGGGATGGGCCGAATTGGCCGGCACCGCCTTCATGACCCGTGCGTGCGCGCCGGCGAGGAAGGCATGGCGGTCGCCGGACTGCTGGCCCCGAACGGGCACCGGCTCTCGACCGTTCATAGGTCGCCCTTCTTCCAACGCGACCGGAACGACGACGACGCCGGTGTCGGCAGTTCCCGTCCCAGTGCCCATCGACCGGCGCCGGGCACGAGCTTGGTCGCGACCCGCGAACCCGCGAGCTTGCGGGCCGGACTGGTCGCGGCCACGACGCTGGCCTCGTAGATGGAGCGGTGTGACCACGCCGCTGACCATGCCCTCCACCCCGCCTTTTCGGCTGCCCCTGCCTTCGCGGCCTTGGTACGGCGCAGACTCAGCAACAAGTCCTGCAACGGGATGCCGACGGGGCAGGCGTCCATGCACGCGCCGCACAGCGTCGACGCATTGGCCAGCTCCTGCGATCCCTCGACATGGCCCGCCAGCAACGGCGTCAGCACTGCCCCCATCGGCCCTGAATAAACCCATCCGTAGGCGTGACCTCCGGTTTGGCGGTAGACCGGGCAGACGTTGAGGCACGCACCGCAGCGAATGCAATCGAGCATCTCGTGCAGATCCGAAGCCAGCAGTTCGCTGCGGCCGTTGTCGAGAATCACTACGTGAAACTCTTCGGGCCCATCGACATCTTCGGGCCTCCGTGGCCCGGTCACGATGTTGGTGTAAACGCTAATGTGTTGACCGGTACCGGAACGGGCCAGCAAGTTGACAATCAGATCGGCTTCGGCCCACGTTTCGACAATGCGCTCCATGCCCATCACGGCGATATGCACGCGAGGCAACGTCGAACTCATCCGTCCGTTGCCCTCGTTCTCGACCAGCAAAATCGAGCCGCTCTCGGCAATGGCCAGATTGCAACCCGTAACCCCCAATTCGGCGGCGAGAAACTTCTCGCGCAGGCGACCCCGGGCGAATGCATTCATGACTTCGGGAATCGGTTCTATGCCACCGGCGTTGGCCCGTTCGTCGAAGATGCGGGCGATGTCGTAACGGTCGAGATGGATGGCCGGGGCAATGATGTGGCTCGGCGTCTGTTCGTCGAGCTGGATGATCCACTCGCCGAGATCGGTTTCGACCACCTCGCAGCCGGCCGCCTCCAGCGCGCCGTTCAGCTCGATCTCTTCAGTCGCCATCGACTTGCCTTTGGCCGCCGTCTTGGCCCCGATGCGCTTCGCAACATTCACTATGTAGGCGTTGGCTTCCGCGCCCGTTTTCGCCCAACAGATGTTGCCGCCGGCCGCCATCACGTTGTCGGCAAACCGCTCCAAGACACTCGGAAGACGGGAATTGATGTCGCTGCGGATGGACCGCGCCGCTTGGCGCAGCCCATCGACATCGTCGATCAGCGCGAAAGCTCCAGCTTTGCGGGTGGTGAAGATCTCCGAAGCGCGGGCCAGCTTGCCCCGTAGCGCAGTGTCGGCGACAGCGCTGGCCTGGCGCTCCCGCAGCGTCGCCGTTCCGAGGGTGTGGTGTCCGCTCATGCTTGCCCCTTCCTGGGGATGGCCGCACCGGCGATGGCCGCAGCGGCGATGACTTCGGCCGTGTGGCGGAAGGCGATCGTGCGGCCCTCTGCCTTGGCCCGGCCGGCCAGGTGCATGAGGCACGACGAGTCCGATCCCACGACCATCTCGACCTCGGCCGGGAGCGACGCCAGCTTGGCCTCGGCCATGGCCACGCTCGTCTCAGGCAGTTTCACGCTGAACAATCCGCCGAAGCCGCAGCAGCGGTCACCGTCGGGCCAATCGGCGATCGTGCACCCGGCCCGTTCCAACAGCGCCAACGGAGCGTCGTGGATGCGCAGCTCGCGCAGCATGTGACAGGAGTGGTGGTAAGCGATCGTGGGGCCCCGGTGCGCGGGTGCACTCTGGTCGACCCGGTTCGGGGATGGGCGGGCGTCAAGGAAAGATGTCAGTTCGAAGGTCTTGGCCCCCAACCGCTGGGCCCGCGCCGCGGCGTCATGATCGCCGACCAATTCGAAAAGTTCCGGCCAGAAGACCTTGATCATGGTGGCGCACGAACCGGCGGGCACGACGACAGCATCGGCGTCGTCGGCTTCGAGGGCGTCAAGGCTCGTGCGAGCCACTCGCGCTGCGTCGGCCGCAAACCCGGAGTTCCATGCCGGCTGCCCGCAGCAAGTCTGTCCGAGTGGGCAGCTCACCTCGCAACCACTCTCGCGCAGCATTCGCACCGCCGCTTCACCCACATCGGGGGCAAATACGTCGACCATGCACGTGATGAAGAAGCTAACCCGGCTGGCCGAGGCGGCATCCACAGGCTTGATGGCGTTCATGCCCTCAGGCTGCCACACGAGCCCCGTGTTTGATCACCTGGCCGGCGGCACGGCACCGGGCGGGGAGAATCACCGTCGTCGCCGTGACCTCCCGGATGTCGGGGCTCATGAACGAGTGCCGGCGCTTGGGCAGAAATGCGTGCTGTTCACGACATCATCATGGCAGGAGGAACGTGCCTCGGGTCGCGCAGACCAGAGGAGGCCAACGGATGGGATCAGCCGCCAACGCCGCCAGAAATTCAGGCATGAATCTCGACCGAGCCTGCTCCGGACAACACCCAAATCGGCCACACCTGGGATGGTCCTCGTCAGGTGGGCGACGGCCGCTTGTGGAAGGCGCCGTCTTTCATGATGTGGGTCAGGTTGTGGTGTTCTTGCAGCACTCGCTCATTGGTCGCGGGGTCGCCGTTCACGACCAGGAGATCGGCGAGATAGCCGGGCCGGATCTGGCCAATGAGTTCGCCCTTGCCCATTAGTTCGCCACCCAGCTTCGTTGCCGCGACGAGCGCTTCGGTCGGCGTGTAGCCGAACAGATTCACGAAATGTTCGAGATCGCGGGCGTTGCGTCCGATCGGGCAGTACGGAAAGCCGTAGTCGCCGCCGGGAAGGACCCGGATGCCACGCTTGTGCATTTCGGGGATGACCTCCTGCATGCGTTCGATGCCGAGTGGAGCGCCCATCCGCCGCGCAACCTCGGCGGTGATCCCAAACTCTTCGCCCTCGTAGGTCCGCGCCCACAACATGCCCACCGCAGGAGCGACGAACAGTTGGTCTTTGTTCGCTTCGAGAAGGTCCATTGCTTCACTGTCGGTGTGGATGCAGTGGTAGAGGATCCGAAAGCCGTGCGTCACCGCGAGTTTGATCGACTCCGCCGCTTGGGCGTGACACGCCAGCATCACCCCAGCACGACGGGCTTCCTCGGCGATGACAGCGACCTCGCTGTCGGTGTAGTTGACGACCTGTGACCCGCCGGCCGCGAATGCCTCGTCGCCGGACAACTGGAACTTGATCGAGTCAACACCGCTCTCGGCGATTGCGCGGATTTGGGCCCGGAACGCTTGGAGATCCCGCTGGCCGGACCCTACCCCTGGGGTGCCGGCCTGGTCGTGACTCGGAGCGATCTCTAGCGTCGATGCCCGTAGCCGGGGGCCCGGCGTCCACCCTCCGTCGATTTCGTCGCGCAATGCGATCTCGAACCGACGTCCGTGCGCGCCAGCAGAGAACGCGCTGGTAAAGCCGGCGTCCAAGGTGATCCGAGCATTTCGCGCCGTCACCAAGAGATGTTCCTCCGGCGGAAGCGACATGGTGTTCATCACTCGCCCGATTGACGACGGCCACGAGAGGTGGGCATGGGACTCGACCATCCCTGGCATCAGCGTGCGTTGGCCACAATCGATCACCTCGACGGCGCCCGAGTCGTGAGAGTCCGAAGCCGTGTCGCTGACTGCGACGATGCGGTTTCCGCTCACAAGCACTTCGCCATCGAACGGCGCTCTGCCTGAGCCGTCGAACACTTTGGCGTTCTTGAACAAGACGGTCACGGCAACCCCCCCAATGGCAGAATTTCGTAGGTCGATCAAAGTCTACCAACGCACCGCACTGGCACGGTCGCTGCGTTCGGGACGCCCCGCGGCGATCCTGCTTCGGCTCGTGGCGACCTTGTCATGGGCCGCCATGACTGGCAATAAAATGTCGCTATTGGTGGGAAATCGGCGTTATATTGCCGATATGCAACGGGTCCGTACTCATTCGCCAGTGACGCAGGAAGCGGCCCAGTTGCTCGGAAACCGTGTCCGCCTGGCTCGCCGGCAACGTCGCTGGACGGTTGAGGAACTCGCGACCCGGGTTGGTGTCGGCGTCGCAACCATGCGGAAGGTGGAACGGGGTGATCTCACGGTCGCCATCGGAACGGCGTTCGAGGCTGCCACCGTTGCTGGTGTTGTCCTCTTTGCCGACGACGCCACCCGACGCCGCCTTGAGGTGGGCCGAGTCGCCGATCAGCTAGCCGTTCTCCCAAAGCTAGTAAGAGTGCCCAACACCATCGATGACAACTTCTGAGCCATGGAAGGACAGGCCACGGCCTACGTATGGGTTTGGTTGCCAGGCGAGACCGATCCCGTTGTCGCCGGTCGACTCGACACAGCCGGAACGATTGTCACGTTTGCCTATGGTCAGAGCTTCCTCGAACGCCACGATCGTATGGCCCTCTACCTCCCGGAGTTACCACTTCAGAGCGGGCCGCAACAGCCGTTGGTTGGCGAGGTCGCAGGATGCATCGCCGACGCCGGCCCCGACGCTTGGGGACGGCGCGTCATCGAGAACCGACGCACAAGTCAGGGCACCCCAGAGTTCACGGATCTCGGTGTCTTGTCTTATTTGCTCGAGTCCGGATCAGACCGCATTGGCGCGCTCGACTTCCAAACGTCGCCGTCAACCTACGTACCGCGCGAGTCAGGCGACGCAACCCTCACCGAGTTGGCTGAGTCCGCCGAGCGAGTGGAGAACGGTATTCCACTCTCGATGCAGCTTGACTGGGCCCTCCTGCACGCCAGCTCGGTCGGAGGGGCCCGACCGAAGGCGCTCCTCGCCGATGGGGCCAGTCGAGTCATCGCCAAGTTCAGCTCGACGACCGACACCTATCCAGTGGTGAAAGGCGAGTATGTCGCGATGGAACTCGCGAGGCGCTCCGGGCTCGATGTCGCCACCGTCGAACTCGTTCAGGCTCTCGACAAAGACGTTCTGCTGATCGACCGTTTCGACCGCGTGGCCACCGGTGGTCGTCGCTCGATGGTGTCAGCTCTGACCATCCTCGGTCTCGACGAGATGACCGGTCGCTACGCCAGTTACGCCGATCTCGCCGACGTCGTCCGAGCGCGATTCACTAGCTCTGAGCGGACTCTGCGCGAGGTGTTTTCTCGTATCACGTTCAATATTCTCTGTGGTAATAACGATGACCATGCCCGAAACCATGCCCGAAACCATGCCGCGTTCTGGGACGGTTCGGCGCTCACGCTCACACCCGCTTACGATATATGTCCTCAGCCGCGCTCCGGCCAGGAAACGGCCCAGATCATGGCGATTGGTAGAGATGGCTACCGCATGAGCCAAGTTGTCGGCTGCGTCGCCCACGCCTCGACTTACCTTCTGACGTCGCGGGAGGCACGCTCAATCATCGACCACCAGATCGACGTCATACACAGCAATTGGAACGATGTGTGCAACTCGGCTGCCCTAACCGAGGTTGACCGGGCTCGATTTTGGGGACGGCAGTTTCTCAATCCTTACGCGACTTACGACTACTGAGGTGTCCACAGCCATGACGGTTGCCCTACTTACATCGCCACCGGATCGTTCGCGCCCCGCAGGTACTGCGTCTCGTACAGTTCGGAGTAGAGCCCACCGGCGCTCACGAGGTCGATGTGGCGCCCCCGCTCGATGATCCGGCCTTTGTCGATGACCAGGATCTGGTCGGCGGCCTGGATGGTGGAAAGCCGGTGGGCGATCACGATCGCGGTCCGGCCGGCCAGCGCCGTGGCGAAGGCCTCCTGGATCTGGAACTCGGTCTCGGAGTCAAGATGGGCGGTGGCCTCGTCGAGCACGACGATGCGAGGATCCTTCAACAGCACCCGGGCGATGGCCAGGCGCTGCTTCTCGCCCCCCGACAGCCGATAGCCCCGTTCCCCGGCCATCGTGTCGTAGCCCTCGGGCAATGACGCGATGAGGTCGTGGATGCGGGCCGCCCGGCACGCCATTTCGAGTTCCGAGAGGGTGGCACCAGGGCGGGCGTAGCGCAGGTTATTGGCGATGGTGTCGTGGAAGAGGTGGGCGTCCTGGGTCACCACGCCGATGGCGGCGCTCAGCGAATCGAGCGTGACGTCGCGCACGTCCAGCCCGTCGATACGCACCGCGCCTTCGGTCGCCTCATAGAGCCGCGGGATCAGCGAAGCCATGGTCGACTTGCCCGCGCCAGACGGGCCGACGAGCGCAGTGACGGTGCCCGGCTCGGCCGTGAACGCGATGTCGCGAAGCACCCAAGCGGACGGGTCGACGCCCAAGACGAGCCCGGCTATCTCGAGCGACGCGATACTGACCTCGGTGGGCGCAGGGTACCGAAAGCCGACATGGTCGAACACCACCCGACCGGGCCCCGACAAGACGACCGCACCGGGCTTGTCGTCGATCATGCGCGGCGCGTCCAACACTTCGAAAATGCGTTCGAAACTCACAAAGGCGGTTTTGAACTCGATCCGGGCATTGGCCAGTTCCGTCATCGGATCCCACATGCGCTGCAAGTACGCAGCCATGGCCACGATGGTGCCGATCTTGAGCGACCCGTCAATGACCGAACGCGCCCCCCACCAGTAGACGCCGGCCGTTCCGACCGCGTAGATGATGGGTAGCAACACAAACATGGGGGCCGCACTCATGGCCCGCTTCACGCCCACGTCGGCCACCTGCTCGGCTTTCGTACTGAACGCCTTCGACTCGCGGTCGCGATTGCCGAACAACTTCACCAGCATTGCCCCGGCCACGTTCAGGCGCTCGGTCATCAACGAGTTCATCTCGGCATTGAGTTGCATTCCTTGGCGGGCCAGACCTTCCATGCGCTTGCCGACTTTCTTGGTGAGAACGATCAGCAGTGGCACGACGGCCAGCGCCACTGCGGTGATCTTCCATGACAGCGCGAACATGACGCTCACGGTGAACAGCACCGTCATCGCTTGCGCGGTGACGGTGCGCAAGATGTACGTGAACGCCTGCTGAGCGCCGACCACGTCACTGTTGAGTCGGCTCATGAGCGAACCCGTCTGGGTGCGGGTGAAGAACGCTATCGGCATGCGCTGAACATGGTCGTAGAGCCGCTTGCGGGCTACCGCGATGATGCCCTCGCCCACCTTCGAACTCGACCAGCGCGTGTAGATCCCCAGCAGCATCTGCGCCAAGTTGATGAGAATCAGGAAGATGGCCAGCTTGTTGACCTCGCTGAGGTCACGCTTGGGGATGGCGTGATCGAGGATGCGGCGAAACACCAGTGGGGGCACGATGGCCAGCAGCGACGTGAAAACGATGCAGGTCAGGTAGCCGAAGATCAAGAGCCGGAAGGGCTCGGCGAAAGCCCAAGCCCGAGCCAGGCTCGTTCGGGTGATCTTGCGCCGTTTGAGTTCCTCGGCGTCCATTCGTGGTCCGTGAAAGAAGTGCATGACGCGTGCCAGGGTAGGGCGCGGTACTGAGTACTGTTTCCAGACCCCCCAAACGAGTGCGAGGAGATCGGTGCCGTCCCATCCGGAGCTGGAGAGCGAACAGGCGTACCTCGACCACGCCTACGCGTGTCTTGACACCATGCGCGAGTCGGCCCGAGTGCTGCAGCAATCGGTTCAGACCGGCGCGGGCGGAACGCACCAGGCCCGCTTCGAACGTGACGTGACCTATGACCGGGGCTCAGCCCGGTTGGCCCGTTTGCAGCTCGGTACCGAATCCCTCTGCTTCGGTCGTATCGATCGTGAGGACGACGCCGATACCCCCGACGGATCGCGGTCCAGCGGCGAACGCTTCTACATCGGTCGCCTCCCCATCAGCGACTCCGAACAGAATCCCGTTATCGTCGACTGGCGGGCGCCCGTGGCCGAAGCGTTCTACCGGGCGACCGGGCGAAATCCGTTGGGCCTGACCCGGCGGCGCCACTCCGCCACCGAAGGGGCCCGCCTAGTAGGTATCGACGACGAGGTATTCTCGATCGACACCCTCGAAGCCGGAGATTCGGGCCTTGTCGGCACGGGCGCGCTGCTCGCCGCCCTGGGACGATCGCGCAGTGGTCACATGCGCGACATCGTCGCCACCATCCAGATCGAACAGGACGAGATCATCAGGGCTGATCAGCACGGCGTGCTGGTCGTGCAAGGTGGACCAGGGACGGGCAAGACCGCCGTGGCGCTGCACCGGGCGTCGTACTTGCTCTATACCCACCGGTTTCCACTGGAGCGCCAAGGCGTGCTGGTCGTCGGCCCCAACCGGCTGTTCATGCGCTACATCTCACGCGTGCTGCCGGCCCTCGGCGAGACCGAGGTGGAGCTGTCGAGCGTAAAGGAATTGTTCCCGGGGGTGGTGGCCTCGGCCCGACTCGATCCTCCGGCGACGGTTCTGGTCAAAGGCGACGTGCGCATGGCCAAGTTCGTCCGCCGGGCCATCGCTACTCGTCAGCGGCCCCTTCGCGACGACCTCACCGTCGGGTTCGGGCTCGTCGAGCTGCGCGTCAAAGCCGAAGAGACAGCCGAATTCGTCGAGTCGCTCAAGCGTCAACACCGCCAACACAACGCCGGGAGACGCCATCTCACCACGTTGCTCATCGATCGGCTCTTCGCCCGCTACCGCGAGGCGCTGGCTCGAGTCGGCAAGACGCCCGACGAAGGAGGAGTGCAGCACGACGCCTTCACCAATATCGTGCGCCGCGACGAGGGTTTGAAGCTCGCCCTCGAACGTATGTGGCCGCTCCTGTCGCCGCAGATGCTGCTGCGTGACCTGTTTGGGGCGCCGACGCTCATCAAGGTGGCCGGACGGGACCTGCTGAACGAACAGGAGCAGCGCGCCATGGTTCGTGACCGTGGTTCTTCGCTCGAATCGGTCCGTTGGTCGGTGGCCGACGTTCCGTTGCTCGACGAGGCCTCGACACTGCTCGGCCCGGTCGACCCGGCCGTTCACGAGGAGCATCGAACGTTCGGCCACATCGTCATCGATGAAGCCCAAGATTTGTCGCCCATGCAGTTGCGCCTGCTTTCGCGGCGATCATTGTCGGGTTCGATGACCATCGTCGGCGACATCGGCCAGGCCACGGGCATGTGGGCCCCCAAGAGTTGGGACGAAGTCATCGCCCATCTACCCCACAAGCGACCGGCCCGCATCGTGCAGCTCAGCGTGGGCTACCGGACACCCACCGAGATCATGAACCTGGCCGGTCGCGTGCTGGCCGAGGCCGCCCCCGACCTGAAAATCCCTTCCTCGGTGCGCAGCGTGGGCTACGACCCCGCCATCCTGGCCGGAGAGCCAGGGGAATCGATCGAGGCGGCGACGGTCCGGGCGGTACGAGGGATCATGGGCATCGTCGGCGAAGGCACGGTGGGTGTGTTGTGCCCCGACGCGTTGGTTGACCCAATGCACGCGGCCCTGGTGGCGGTCGGATTGCCGGTCGAGGCCAGCGTGGAGCGCGGCATCTCGGTGTTGGCGGTGCGGGCGGCCAAAGGGCTGGAGTTCGATGCGGTCGTAGTGGTGGAACCGGCCGCGGTGGTCGGCGACGACGGCAGCCAAGGCCTGCGGCGCCTGTACGTGGCCATGACCCGGCCCACGAAAGCCCTCACGCTCGTCCACACCCAACCCCTCCCGGCCTGCCTCACCGCCGCCGATTGATTTCGTCGATGCCGTGAACCCGTCGAATGGCCCTGGATCACCGTTCGAGCCTTTCAGGGGCCGCGTGTCACGGGCGCCTCGGCGGCCCGCTAAACTCTCACGGCTTCCGACCGTGTGAAGCCTGTATGAGGAATGGCAATCGATGACGACGTTTTCCCCCAGCTTAAAAGATCTCCAGAACCGCCAGTGGTTGGAGATCGACGCCACCGGTATGACGCTGGGCCGTCTAGCCACCGAAGTTGCACTGCGGCTGCGCGGCAAGCACAAGCCCATCTTCGCTCCGCACGTCGACACTGGTGACCACGTCATCGTGGTCAATATCGACCAGGTGCACTTCGACGCCAAGAAGGCCGACGAGAAGATGTTCTACCGCTACTCGGGTTACCCCGGCGGCATGAGGTCGCGGTCATACAAAGACCTGCTCGCCACGAAGCCCGAACAGCTCCTGCGAGACGTCGTGAAGGGCATGCTCCCGAAGAACCACGTCGGTCGTGCAGCCATCAAGAAGCTCAAGGTGTACACGGGCCCTGCCCATCCGCACGTCGCTCAATCGCCCGTCAAAATCGACCTGCCGCAGGCGCGGCGGGCGTCGTAGGAGAACTGCCGTGAATAAGCCCCTCGTCCAAGCAACCGGTCGCCGCAAGCGGGCTGTGGCCCGAGTGCGCCTGCGTCTCGGCACCGGCGTCATCACCGTCAACAAGCGCACCATCGAGGACTACCTGCCTTCGGAGCTTCTGCGCATGATCGCGACCGCGCCGCTGCGCACGGTTGAGATGGCCGAAACCTATGACGTCGATGTCACGATGGACGGCGGCGGCATTGCCGGCCAGGCCGGAGCCCTGCGTCACGGCATTGCCCGCGCGCTGTGCGAGATCGATCCCGAGCACCGTCCGACCCTGAAGAAAGAAGGGTTCCTGACCCGCGACGATCGCAAGAAGGAATCCAAGAAGTACGGCCTGAAGAAGGCCCGTAAGGCACCGCAATACTCGAAGCGGTAGTGCCCCAACCCCTACACGTACTGCGCTTCGGGACCGACGGGGTCCGAGGCGTCGCCAACACCGAACTCACCCCCGAGTTCGCCCTCTCCCTCGGCCGTGCCGCGGCGAGGGTGCTCGGGGGTTCGGCGTTCGTCGTCGGGCGCGACACGCGACGCTCCGGTCCGCTGTTGTCGGCCGCGTTCTGCGCCGGGCTCATGAGCGAAGGCGTTGACGTGATCGAGCTCAGCGTACTGCCGACGCCGGGTGTGGCGTGGGTATCGGCTCATCTGGGCGTGCCCGCGGCGATGATTTCAGCCTCGCACAACCCCTACACCGACAACGGCATCAAGTTGTTCTCCGCCGGCGGACGCAAGCTGCCCGATGCCGTCGAGGAGTCGATCGAGTCGACGCTCGCTGACGGACTCGGTGTCAGTGGCGCGAACGGCGATGGCCGAAACGGCCGCGACCGGTACGGCGATGGCCCGAACGGCCGCGGCGCGAACGTGGGTGGCCCGAACGTCGGTACGTCTCGGACCGCGGCAACCGACCTCGTCGGCGGATACGCCAATGCGTTGGTCGCATCGATTCAAGGGCGTTCGCTAAACGGTCTCAAAGTCGTTGTCGACTGCGCCAACGGCGCCGCATCGGTCATTGGACCGACGGTGTTGACCCGCCTCGGCGCCACGGTCATCGCCATTCACGACGACCCGAACGGCACGAACATCAACGACGGATGCGGGTCGACGCATCCGTCCTCCCTCCAAGCTGCGGTCGTCGCCGCGGGCGCCGATGCCGGCCTCGCATTCGACGGAGACGCCGATCGGGTCTTGGCCGTCGATCACACCGGTGCCCTGGTCGACGGCGACCAACTCTTGGCCATGAACGCCATCGACCTGCGCAGCCGGGGTCGCCTGACCCACGACACTGTGGTTGTCACCGTCATGTCGAACCTGGGATTCAAACGGGCTATGGCTAGCGTCGGTATCGACGTAATCGTGACTCAGGTCGGCGACCGTTACGTGCTCGACGCCATGAGCGCAGGGGGGTTCATTCTGGGCGGCGAACAGTCAGGGCACGTTATTTTCGCTGACCACGCCACCACCGGAGACGGTCTCCTGACTGGGATCGCCACTCTCGACACGATTATGCGAACGGGTCGATCCCTGCATGACCATGCCGCGCTTGTGACCCGCTACCCACAGGTGCTGCGCAGCGTTCGGGGCGTCGATCGGTCCCGTCTTGCCGGGGCGCAACGGCTGTGGGCCGAAGTGGCAATCGTCGAGGCCGAGTTCGGGGAGGACGGCCGGGTCAACGTACGCCCAAGCGGTACCGAACCGGTGGTTCGAGTCATGGTCGAAGCCCCCACCGCGGCGCAGGCCGAAGCGGCGTGCGCTCGATTGTGCGAAGTGGTGGGCCACGAGCTTGGATAGTCGGGTGACCGACCATCCGCCACCGCCGCCGTGACCGAGCCCACGGCGTTGACCGAGCCCGCTCCCCTCGCCATTCGAACGTCGAAGCTGACCAAACACTATGGCGACCTGGTGGCCGTCGACCATCTCGACCTTGACGTGCGCCGCGGTGAGATTTTCGGCTTGCTAGGACCCAACGGGGCCGGCAAGTCGACGACTGCCGGGTTGCTGACCTATCGAGTGATCCCGACATCGGGCACAGCCGAAGTGGAAGGCATTGACGCCTTCAAGTCGCCGGCCCTTCTCAAGCAGCTGATCGGCGTGGTGCCGCAGAGCAACACGCTCGACCGATCACTCTCGGTCTACGACAACTTGTATCACCACGGTCGTTTCTTCGGGCTTTCGGCCAAGCAGGCTCGGGCCGCGACCGACGAACAGCTCGCCCGCTTTCGGCTTACCGAACGAGCCAAGGCGCCCGTATTCGCCCTATCGGGAGGGCTGGCCCAGCGGCTCATGGTGGCGCGCGCCGTGCTGCACAGTCCGGCCGTGCTCTTCCTCGACGAGCCCACAAGTGGCCTCGACCCGCAGTCACGCCTCGCGTTGTGGGACGTTTTGCGCGAACTGCACGCCGCCGGGCAGACCATCCTCCTCACCACCCACTACATGGAGGAGGCCGACGCGCTTTGCGACCGGGTGGCCATAATGGACCACGGCCGGCTTTTGGCCCTCGACACGCCCGCCGCTCTCAAAGCCACCTACGGGACCGGTACCTTGATCACCGTTTCGGCCACCGGTGACCTCGCCGCCCTCGCGATCGAACTTGGGTACCTGGACGGGGTGGACGAGGCCACGACAGTTGCCGAAGGGGTACGGGTAAAGCTGTCTCGTCGTGATGGCATGGTGGCGGCCATCGTCTCGACCGCCGAGCGGATGGGAGTGGACGTGCGAGATGTGGCTATAGCGCAGTCGACCCTTGAAACCGTATTTATTCATCTCACTGGGAGGGATTTGCGTGAATAGACGTTCAGCGGGTGCAGCCTCGTGGATAGCATTTCGTGCCCTGGTTGGAAGAGACCTCGCCGTCTTGCGCCAAACCATCAAACAGTTTCTGCCTCGTGTCATTCTCCAACCACTCTTACTGATGTTCGTATTCACTTACGTCTTTCCCAAGATCGGCCAAGGTATCGGAGGTGCCAATCACCAGTTCTCGACTCTGCTCATGGCCGGAGTGGTAGCCACGGCCATGTTCTTTCAGGGAGTGCAGGGGGTGGCTCTCCCGTTGGTTCAAGAGTTCGGTTTCACCCGTGAGATCGAAGACCGGATCATGGCACCGGCCCCCCTATGGGTCGTCGCCGCCGCCAAAGTCGCCTCCGGGGCGTTGCAGACGATGTTCGCTGGACTGCTCGTCTTTCCAATCGGGCTTTTCGTGCCGGCCGACACGATCCACCTTCACATCAATTGGCTGATCCTGCTTACGTTGGCCCCGCTCGTCGCCATCTGCGCAGCCAGCTTCGGCATGTTCTTCGGCACCCGATTCGAGGCCCGTCAGTTACCCGTGCTGTTCGGAATCATCGTGGTGCCCATTACGTTCCTCGGATGCACCTATTACCCCTGGCGAGCCCTGCGCCCAATCCGCTGGCTACAGGTCGCCGTGTTAATCAACCCGCTCATGTATTTCGCTGAGGGCTTTCGGGCCGCCCTCACCCGTTCGCCACACATATCGTTGTTGGTGATCTACCCGGCGCTCGTAGCGTTCACGACCGTTTTAGCCTGGACTGGGTTCCGTCAATTCCGTAATCGCGTGATGAGCTGAGGGCCACCTACCGATGCCGCGGCAAACGTTTGCACCAGTGCGGGGCGTCCGCTATTGTCAACGGTGGCTTCCAGGGTTGGTGCTGATTCCGTCGCGGCATCCACCCTGGGGGCTCTTCTCATGTCGGGGCTCGCGCCGTGCGCTAATGCACCGTCAAAGTGCCCGCATTGCCGTCGACCGTCACCGTGGCGCCGTCGGGAATGCGACGAGTCGCATCGGTGACCGAGACGACACAGGGCAGGCCGATCTCGCGGCTGACGATCACGGCATGACTGGCTGCGGCACCCACATTGACGACCACCGCTCCCGCGGCTACGAACAGCGGAGTCCAGGATGGATCGGTGATCGGCGCGATGAGCACGTCACCTGGCTCCAACGAGAAGGGATCGTCGGGCGACAGCACGACCCGCGCCGTGCCGGTGTACGTGCCTGGTGCGCCAGACAGCCCGGTGAGCACGTCGCCGGCCTTGGCCAACTGGACACCGCGCGACCCCTTCTTCGGCCACTGGCTGTAATGCACCGTCTCGCCGTTCAAGATGAACGGCGGCTCCAGCGAGTCGAACTCCGCCATCATCTTCCTCCGATCTCGGATGATGTCAGCAAACGCTGACGGATTGGCGACGAACCCGGGGACTTCATCGATCATCAGCAAGCCGAAATCTCCGACCTCCTCAAGCTTGCCTTGAGCCACCATTCGCCGTCCCCATTCGCGCATGGCCATGCGGGCCTCGTGGAGCAATCGGATGATCGTGGTCTTGGTCCGCTCGCGGGCGGGCATGAACTTCGAACACGCGCCCACGGCGGCGGCGAACTTACCTTGCGTGGCCGGGTCGGCGGCCAGCGCTTCGATCATTAGAGGCGTGGCCACCTCACGCTCGCCTTGACGCGCATCCCATCGGGCCTGCGGCGGATCGCCCTCTGGCGACCGGCGCATCAGATCGATGGATGCCAGCGCCATGGGCGGGTTGGTCTCCCACGTCTCGGAACGCATCTCCCACTCGTTGGGCCCACGCGAGCCGAAGTCGTAGAGGAATTGATCCCACCCGGCTACGAACTTCTGCGCATCACCATCGCCCGCCGCCGCGGCCGAGCGGAGACGGGCTTCGAGCCCGTCCTGACCCTCGACGAAGGCCGCCGTCAGAGAGGGGCTGGCCTGCGCCAACCGGCCGAGTCCCCACATGGCCCAGCTCGGCGCGGCCGAATCGACACCACCGAATCCGGCCAGCAGGGTCATGGCCGCTTCGGGCTGGCCAATCGCCGCGCACACGCCCAGCACTACCCCAAGGGGGACCGTAGCGAGAAAAGTGATGTAGAGATGCGACGCAAAGAGCTTGCGAAAGTATTGGCGCATGAGACCGGTGCCGTACTCCAGCACTTGGGCATCGGACATGGTGGTGTAGTCGGGACGGGCCGCCCGCACGCCGGCGATCTCGGCCTGTTCGGCCAGCAGCTCCGGGAATTCTTGAACCGAGAACACCCAGCCGAGCGTCTCACCGACCTTCGCTTCTTTCGCGTCATCGACATCGGTGGGCTTCGCCTGGTAAGGCGGGACCCCTTCCATTATGCCGAACAGAGCCTGATCCATCAGCTCGGGCGTAAATCCGGGGGCCCGCACCGCGAAAATACGGGCGAGGCTCACGTTCAGATAGCAATACGAGCCGAAGACGGCCACGATGACGTTGCCACCGTCACCGAACTCGCTCGAGTCGAACGCGCCGGTCCGAACCCACGCGTCGCGCCAACCCATCTCGGCCCCCGTACGACCCATGAGCGACCAAGACAGCGGCGCCACCGGATCGGGAAACACCTCACCTACGTTGCCGCGCGTGTAGATCGGATACCTCGTCGAAATGTCGTCGTCGACGACCCACATCTTCTCGCTGGTACTCATCTTCGTCCCCCTGGTCACTCGTCTGAATCGGCGAACGTAGCACCGCGGGTGCGGTCGATGCCTCGACGGTCGCGCGGCCGCCCAAAGCACGGGCTCGATGGCGCGAGAATCAGAAGTCATGACCGCCAATGTGGACGACCTTTCCCTCTTGGAGCGCCGCCGTATCGAAGCGATGGTGCTCGTGCCGGTGATTCGAGCCATGCAGGCCCGCTTCGGCGAGGTCGAGGTGAACGAGGTCGTGGCTGAAGCCATTCGGGGCATCGCCGCCGAGCAGGGCGGGCGCGGGCCCACTGTCGAAACCACCGACGAGCTGGCGATTGCGTTCGGCCGCGGCGGACCGATCCAGGACGGTTCGCTGACCATCGAGGTCACCCCGGCGGCTCCCAACCAGTTCGGCTTCGATGTGAAGCACTGCCGGTTCGTGGATATGTATGCCGAGCTGGGCGCATCTGACTTGGGCTTTCTTCTTTCGTGCAACCGTGATGCCGCCAGTTTTGCGGCCATGGCCCCCGATCTCTCGTTCGAGCGGACGCAGACCCGTATGCAGGGCGCAACACATTGCGACTTCCGGTTCCGCCAATGACCTGTCGGGCCCCGACAATGGGTCGTTGGTGACGATGGGTCGATGGTGAGGAACGCCCGACATCGCCAGGCCGGCGCCCTCACGGTCGGCGCCCTCATGGCCGGCGTGATCGCGTTGTTTGCCCTGCGCGCCGGTTCAAGCGCGTTGTCCATTGCAACGCCGGTTCGCCAGTTCCGAGTGGCGGTGATCGCCACGTATTCCCATGACCCCACGGCTTTCACGGAAGGGTTGGAGATCGCTCACGGTCGCCTCTACGAGAGTGTCGGGCTGGCGAACCGATCCGACGTGCGCGAAGTCGAGCTACGCACCGGCAAAGTGCTGCGCCGCACGCCGCTACCAGGTAACGTCTTTGGAGAAGGATTGGCTGTATTAAGGGACGGTTCATTAGTGCAATTAAGTTGGAGGAATGGACTGGCATTCAGTTGGACTCCAGAGCTCAAGGCGAAAGGTCAGTTCGTCTACCAGGGCGAGGGATGGGGCCTGTGCTTCGAGCCCCGCCACAACCTTCTCGTACAGAGTGACGGGAGTTCGATGTTGACGATGCGTGACCCAACGACATTCAAAGTAATGCGTCAGCTCAAGGTGACACGCAACGGCAAAGACGTTCGTAATCTCAATGAGCTGTCCTGTGATGGAGATAGTGTGTTGGCCAACGAGTGGCTGACCAACCGCATTCTGCGCATCTCACTCAATACCGGTGCAGTATTCTCGCAAATTGATGCCTCCGGGCTCGGCCCCAAAGAGCGCGATGCCAACGACGTGCTCAACGGCATCGCAGAGCTTCCCAACGGTCATTGGCTGATCACCGGCAAGCG
Source organism: Acidimicrobiia bacterium (assembly GCA_025359845.1). Classification (GTDB taxonomy): domain Bacteria; phylum Actinomycetota; class Acidimicrobiia; order Acidimicrobiales; family JANYDT01; genus JANYDT01. The sequence continues at coordinate 2,612 of JANYDT010000185.1, read as the reverse complement.
CTGGCCGATGTTGTACGAAGTTACCTTTCAACCGACGTGACAACTGGTCTGTCGCCCACCGAGGTGAGCAGACACTACTAACGTCGCCGTGATGGATCCAACGATGACTCTCGACGACGTCAAGGCCCACGCGGCTCGACTCTCCCCGTGGGCCCACGTGGCGACGGTGCGCCCCGACGGCACGCCCGATGTCGTACCGATCCATCCGTGCTGGGAGGGCGACGTGCTGTGGTTCATGTGCGGTGCGACGTCGGTCAAGACCCGCAACGTGGCGACCCATCCTGCCGTCGCCCTCCACTGGCAGGTGACCGAGACCGGCGACGGGCTCGAAGTGTGGGGCCCGGCGTCGTTTCACGACGATCTAGATACGAAGCGCCGGCTCTGGAACGGCGTGTTCGATTACGACCTCAACGCTTTCGCCCCAGGCGGTGCTGATGACAGCCCCGGCACCGGGTTCATGGCCGTCACGGCGACCCGGGCGCTCTACCTCGGCATGTACGGCATGAAAGGGCGCAGCGTCTGGACCCGGTGACAACTATCGCGCCGCGAGCAATTCCGCGATCTGAACGGCGTTGAGCGCGGCACCTTTACGCAGATTGTCGTTCGAGATGAACAGCACCAGCCCATGATCACACGTCGGATCCTTGCGAATGCGCCCGACATAAGACGGGTCTTTGCCGGCCGCAAATAACGGGGTGGGCACGTCGCGTAGCTCGACACCTGGTGCGGCGGCCAACAATTCCTTGGCCCGCCCAACGCTGATAGGACGGGAGAATTCGGCGTTGATAGACAACGAGTGACCGGTGTACACCGGCACCCGAACGCACGTTCCGGCCACCTTGAGACCGGGGATCTCGAGAATCTTGCGGCTCTCGTTGGTGAGCTTGATCTCTTCGTCGGTCCAACCCTCGTCGCCCGAATAGGCACCGGCGTAGGGCAGCACATTGAAGGCGATCGGCTCGGTGAATTTGGTGGGGGTAGGAAAGGCCAGCGCATCTCCGTCGGTCGCCAATGCGGCCGACTTTTCGCCCACGGCCAGTATTTGCGATTCGAGGTCGGCCACCCCGGCCGCTCCTGCGCCCGACACCGCCTGATACGTAGCAGCGATCAACTTGATGAGTCCGGCCTCGGTATGGAGCGGCTTGAGTACGGGCATGGCCGCCATGGTCGTGCAGTTGGGATTGGCCACGATACCCTTTCGCATCTCGCGAAGGGCATGGGGATTGACTTCGCTGACTACGAGCGGGACGTCGGGGTCCATGCGCCACGCACTCGAATTGTCCACCACCAGGGCGCCGGCGGCCGCCACCTTGGGAGCGAGTGTCCGGCTGGTCGACGCACCGGCGGAAAACAGCACGATGTCGATGCCGCGGAAGTCAGCCACTGAGGCGTCTTGGATCTCGATCTCTCCGCCGCGCCACGGGAGCTTCTTGCCGGCGGAGCGGGCCGAAGCGAAGAAGCGCATATCGTCGGCTGGAAAGTTGCGTTCGGCCAGAATCAATCGCATCGCCTCTCCGACGACGCCCGTAGCTCCAACGATTCCGATTCGCATGCACCCATTCTCGCGCGACGGCCGGCAGCGTCGGGGAAAGATTTACTTCGTTGCCGAATGGGTGCCGGCCTCGACCCAACCGGAACTACGCGATATCGAGCCCGAAGGCGGTGTGCAGCGCCTGGACGGCCTTTTCGACATCGTCGGCGGCGATCACGCACGAGAGCCGGATCGTCGACGTGGAGATCATCTCGATGTTAACCCCCGCTCCGGCCAGCGTCTCGAACATCGTGGCCGAAACGCCCGGGTTGGTCTTCATGCCGGCACCCACGATCGAGACTCGGGCGACGTTCGCATCGGAAGTCACCGACGCCGCCCCGATGTCGTCGGCCACCCGCTGCGTGACTTCAGTGGCGAGCGCCAAGTCGGCCTTCGGGACGGTGAACGAGATGTCGGTGAAGCCGGCCGTTGACGTGTTCTGCACGATCATGTCGACGTTGACACCGCGGTCGGCGAGGGCCCGAAACAATGCGGCGGCGATGCCCGGACGATCGGGCAGCGGCCCCACTGTGACCTTGGCCTCACTGGTGTCGTGGGTGACTCCTCGGACGATCGCTTGTTCCATTCCGGATTCCTCTCTTTTGACGAGCGTTCCTGGTTCCCAGGTGAAGCTGGAGCGAACATGCAGGGTGACGCCGTGGTTGCTGGCGAACTCGACGGCGCGCAAGGCGAGCACACCCGATCCACTCCCGGCCATTTCAAGCATCTCCTCGTGCGACAACACGGAGAGGCGCCGAGCTTTTGGGCATACGCGTGGATCGGCACTGAACACTCCGGTCACGTCGGTGTAGATTTCGCAGGTGTCGGCGCCGAGTGCCGCGGCCAGTGCTACGGCGGTGGTATCGGACCCGCCCCGGCCGAGCGTGGTTATGTCGCGGTCGGTCGATACGCCCTGAAACCCTGCCACGACGGGCACAATGCCTTTGTCGAGCGCCTCACGCAGCCGGTCCGCCTTGACCTCGAGAATCTTGGCCCGACCGTGGCGCGTGTCGGTGACGATGCCGGCTTGGCTGCCGGTGAAGCTCGCCGCCGGTACGCCGAGGTCGTCGATGGCCATGGC
>JANYDT010000184.1 GCA_025359845.1 Acidimicrobiia bacterium | reverse complement strand
CGCTCTGTCGTGGACGTGGTCGAGCGACATGAAAGAGCTGACGATGCGGTTGCGACCGGGCGTGAAGTTCCAGGACGGACGTTCGTTCGACGCTCAGGCGGCGGCGTCGAACATCCAAAGGTGGGAGGCGGCCCGGTCCATGAAGAGCGCGGTCGCGACAGGCGACGAGGTGGAGAAGATCTTTACCGAAGTTGGCGATCCCCTGATGATCCGACTCAGACTCCCTGTCAAGGCGGATCCACTAGGCGCTCGACGGTCGGGATCAGGGATCGACTGCTTCATCGGCAAAGTAATCTGTGAATTTTTTGATCTGCTGGACCACCTTTCCGAGCTCCTGATCGTGAGTCCTTCGACATTCAATGTCGGCGTTGTCAAGCCGTTGACCGACATCGTCGGAACGGGGCCGTGGCGAATCACCACCAAGGCCAGCACCAATGCTGAGTTCGTCCCAAACCTCAAATACTGGGGCCCCCAGCCGAATCCGCATCGCCTTTTACTGACGACGATCGTCGACTCCGGCGCTCGAGAGGCAGCGGTCAAGGACGGCGAGGTCGACTTCAGTGATGACGAATCCCTGACGACCTTGCGCCTTCAGCTCACGAAGACGAGCTGATGGCCGCCCCAGAGCAGTTCTGGTGAAGCTGCCGTTCGGCATATATCGTGTCGAGGTGCCTGAATCAGAGTCCGTGCCGCACCTCAATATTGCCATGGCGTTCGACGAAGCAGACGCCCAAGAACAGACCGATGAGGTGGCCAGCCTGAGGAGCGCGCTGACGGACCTTGGGGGAGAACTCTCAGCCGTCAGAGGGAGTGAACCGGAACCGGGAACGAAGGGTGTTTTGGGCGAGATAATGCCCAATTTGCACGTAATTGTCGGCATGCCCATCATCGCCATCCACACGCGGGAATTATACGAATGGGCCGCCCGTCGTAAGCACCGACGATTGCGTATCAGCGGTCCTCAAGGTCAGTCGATTAGCATCCCCGACACGCCGCTGGAGGAGGCCCAGCGACTCCTTCCACTGTGGGCTTCAGACCTCCGCAAACACCGCGGGAGGAGTAGCCCTAGAGCCCCTCAGCCTGGGGTGATTCCATCGGTGTAGCACTCAGGATAAGCCGGGAGTGCGACTTGTCGCTGTCAAACATTGCACAGGCAAGACCCACCCACTATGGGTGAACCGGAAATGCAAGGAGGCCTGCTCCCAAATGAGTCTACTCGCCGTGCCGCCAGTCCGGACAACGCGCTCGCCGGCTCGTCGATACGCCTGGCAGATCAACGGTGACACATCCCTCGGCGTGTGCATAGGAAACCTGGGTCCTCACGCTCGGCCGGCTTGGCTACCAAGATGGCGCCGCCCGGCTGTACGACGGCGATAACAAGCTCGGGCCACAGCCACCGACGAAACCGGCAAGTATCTCTTCGACAATCTCATCCCCGGCCCCTACACCGTCGAGTTCGTGACGTCAACCCTGCCTGACGGCTTCCGGCTCACCGTGATCGCGATCACACAAGCTTCGGTGTTCGGCGGGTCGTCGTAGTGTTTGTGCGCGCAGTTCATGGACCCGCTCGCCTCGGCCGCCGGCGTCGCCGACCATGCGCTGATGATCGACTGCACCACGTTCGAGGTCACGACGTATCCCGTCCCGGCCGATGTCGTCGAAGTGATCGTGATCCATTCGGGGCAGGAGCGGGCCCTGTCAGCTTCTGCTTACGCGAAGCGAACCGTCCAGTGTAAGCAGGCCGAGGCGGCGATCGGCGGTCCGCTGCGCACCGCGTCGCACGATGATATCGACGCCATCGCCGACCCTGTCGTGCGGGCTCGGGGCCACCCACGTGGTGACTGCGAACGCCCGAGTCCGGGCGTTCGCGTCGGCCCTGGGCCCTGGCGAGTGGCGCTAAGGCCGAGGCCCTGATGGTCGAACCACCAGAGCTTGCGCAACGACTACGGGTCGAACTACGCCCTTGATCAGCTCGTGAGTTCGCTGATGGTGACGCCGGGAGTTCACGGGCCGCCTGACCCGCGCCGGCTTCGGGGGTTGTGTCGTGGCGCTTTGCGAGCCCGGTGGCCTCGACCTGTCTGAGTTCAAAAGGGCATGGCGGGTGGTCCCGGCCGCCGGCGCCCGCCTGTTGTAGCGGGCTCCCAAGGTTTATGTAGTAGCTTACGATTCCGGCGCGTCGTTCTTGCTACACAAACCCGGGCGGGGAGGGGCTCAGCGGCGCCGGGCCGAAGGTCGGGCGACGACCAGCACGGGCAGGGTTGTCGGGACCGGTGCCATGGTCGGGGTCATGGTCGTGGTCGTGGTCGGTTGAGTCACAGGCGCGACGACCGGCCACGTTGTCGTCGGTGCGTCGAACGCAATCGGCGAGACCTGGGGAGCGGGCACGATCGTCGTGGACACGAGTGTTGTCGTCTCGTTCACGACCTTGACGGTCTTCGACACAATCCTCGTCCCATCGTAGGCAGAAAGCGTGATCGACCCTTCCCCGTGGATTTCCACGGTCCGCGACAAGAGCGCCGCAGCCGAAATGGTTGGGTAGCTGATGCCCGACACTCCTGAGGAGAGAAGCACATCGCCGGCCGTTCCGATGCCGGCGCCGGAGAGGGTGGTGAAACTAACCGTGAAGTACTCCGACAGGGCGTGCGTGCCGTAGCGGAACATTACGACGTCGGGCCCGGTGATCGACAGGACCAGCGACCCGTAAGCGACGCGCGTATCAAGGGTCTTAAAAGCAACATCAGTGGCTCTCGGCCCTGCCGACGCAAACTGCGCCGAGACACCCAGTCCAGCGACGGCGGCGAGGGCGGCGAGTTTGGTGAAGCGGGCCTTCGATGAGGTCTTCGAAACGGTGCTGGTCGAGGTGCTGCTGGAAGCGGTGGCGGTGTTCATGATGGGCTCCTTCGGATTGGAGGACAGGGATGGTCCGTCCTTGTTCCCTTCTGTGATGCGCCGTCCACCGTCACGAGTTCGCGAAGTCCCAAACATTTTCTTCGACGAACGACGCGGCGCGCGCCAGGGGCGCACCCTTGCGGATGCGCCCCTGGTTTCGGTGGTGAGAGTGTTCGGCGGGTCAGCGGCAGATTCGGTGCGAACCCTTGACCCGGCACACGATGCGGACCTTGCGAACCGACTTCACCTTGGCGCCCTTGACCGCCTTGGTGGCCCCGGTCGACCCGGTGGTGGTCACCATCACGGTGGCGGGACCGGAGGAATCCTTGCCGTCGTTGACGGTGAAGGTGAAGGCGTCGACCCCGACGAAGCCGGCGTCGACCACATAGGCCAGATTCGGGGCCTGACCGGTCAGCTTGCCGTGCTGCGGCAACTGGGCGAGGGCGAAGGTCACCGGCGAACCGTCGGGATCGAAGCCCTGAAGAGCGAACGGCGTGGCGAGTCCAGAAGAGGCAACGAGGCTCATCGGCGATGCGACGGGCGGCCGGTTCGCAGCCACGGGAGCGGCGGCCGGTGCGGCCACGGTCGACGGCGGCGCCGTTGTGGGGACGGTCGACGGGGCGCTGGCGACCGGAGGCGGGGTCGTGGAGACAACCGGAGGCGGGGTCGTGGCAACAACTGGCGGGTTGGTGACGACGACTGGCGGCGTCACGATAGTCGAGGGAGTCGAGGGAGTCGAGGGAGCCGGGGTCGGGAACACGATCGCTGCGGTCTTGGTCACGTACGTCTTCTGGGAGATGTCCCACGCCTGAAGCGTGATCGAGCCGGGGCTCGAGACCTTCATGCTCCTCGACAGCAGATCGGCAGAGGAAATCGTCTGGAAGCTGACCCCGGAGTCGCCGGGGAGAAGCCTGACTCCAGGTGACGTCATGAGCGATGCGATCGACAGAGTACTCACGTTGATCGAGAAGTACTCCGACAACAGGTGCGCCTCGTTCGGATTGATGGTGATCACTGCTGGACCTGTGAAGACCACGATGCGGCCGAACGACAGAACCGGCTTGTCGATGGCGATGACCTTGTCGATGGCGGTGACCTTGTCGGTGCCGAACGGACCGGCGGAGGCGACAGGGGCAGCGAGGCCGAGACCGGCCACAGCGGCGAGGGCAGCGAGTTTTGTCATGCGGGGCTTGGAGGAGGTCTTCGAGACCATGCTGGTCGAGGTGCTGCTGGAAGCGTTGGTGGTGTTCATGATGACTCCTTCGGGTTTGGGGGACCGGGGCGGTTCCTCCTTGTTGCTGCTTGTGATGCGCCACCACCCGACCGGAGTTCGCGGATTTCGAAAAAAACATCGAGCGGACGGAAAAAGTCCCGAGGGGCTCAGATGTCAGGATGAGAATTCGCGGCGTCCGAGTCGTCTTGTTCGGTGGTGTCGCCGGTGCACTCGCGTCACTGCGGCAAGTCTCGAAGAGCGACGACACCCCCGGTCGTAGTCGAGACCAGCGCGCCGGCGCCTGAGACCACCGCTGCGGCCGGCCCGTCCGAGACGCCCGACGGTCCTCGCGACCGATAGGACCAGCCTCACCCCAGAGGGCGCGCCCGACCGCACGGCTCCCGCTGTCGCCGACACCGGCGCGGCCGCCGCCGGATCAGAAACACCGTCGGCCCGGCGATGCATATGGCTGGCAGATCGACGGTGACGGCGAACCCGGACTCACGGGGCCTGCCGGACGGCTTCCGGCTTACCGCCACCGACAGAGGTGTCGACACCACGACCGACATCAACGGTCACTACCTGTTCACCGATCTCACCGATGGCGCGTATCGCGTCTGGATCGCTGTTGAGTCAACCACCTCAGCGAGCTGATGCGCGCAGTTGCCAAGACACGGATGCGCTCCTCCTACCCGACACCTCGCATGGTTGGGGCGGATCCGCTATTTCCAAGATGCTTGCGTCGTCGCTGCTGTTGTTTACGGTTCGTAGTGGTACCGCGCCTGCAAGATGATCAAGTCGTCCCCGTCGACCATGTACACCAGCCGATGTTCTTCGTCGATTCGACGAGACCACGCCCCCGAGAGGTTTTGGCTCAACCGTTCGGGCTTGCCGATACCCTCGAAAGGACTTCGCAACATGTCGGACAGGAGTCGGTTTATCCGCTTCAGCATCGCCCGATCCTCGGCGAGCCCATAGGTGTAATCAGACCATGCGCTTTGGTCAAAGACCAGTCGCATCAGATCGAGTCGCCGGCCGTCTCAATCGTCCATCTCGATCAGCTTGTGCTCTGCGGCTTCGCCCCGCCGCGCCCGCTCGAGTGATTCCATGAGGCGACGCGCGTTGACCGGGTTACGCAGAAGGTAATTCGTCTCTTGAATGCTGCTCCATTCAGCCTCAGACACGAGAACAGCAGTGCCAGCCCGAGATGAAATGTGTATGACCGCATGATCATCATTCACCTGCTTGATCAACGGGAACAGATTCTTCCGAGCTTCTGAGGCAGTAATCGTAGTCATGGTACCATTTATGCAGACGGTTTACTCTGCCGGGCAACGGAATCGCGACGCGCGTTGACCGGGCTACGCAGAAGATAATTCGTCTCTTGAAAGGTTCGAATGGGTTTGCGCACGGGGCGACGGCCGAGCTCGGGTTGGCGATCCGCGCCGCACGGCGCAAGCCTCAGCAGAGGACGCGGCACCGCGCTCTCGGACCTAGCGTGCTGGTATGAACCTCGCATCCGCCCCCGGATCTACGTCGCCATCTCGAGCCGTATGGGAACTCGTCTTGCGGGCCTCGACGGCCTGGTCCAGTCAAGATGCCGATGGAATGGCGGCCTGCTACGAGGAGACGGCATCGCTCACGATCAACAACGGGACACCGTCGACCGGACGTGCCGAGTTGGCGGCAACCGCACGCAGTTACATGGACGCCTTTCCTGACCTGAGCGTCAGCGTCGATCAGTTGCTCGTCGCCGGTGATGCGGTGTTCTGGGCGTGGACGCTCACGGGAGCCAACACCGGACCCGGTGGAACGGGAAACCGCGTTCGCGTCAGCGGAGTAGAAGTGTGGACCATCGGTGTCTCGGGTCTCGCTGCGAAGTCGATCGGCTACTACGACGCCAGCACCTACGACCATCAGGTCGCACACGGGGTGACCGAATAGGCGCACAGCTCCGCCTCGACAAGGTCAGCGTCGACAGGGTCCAGATCACTCGCTTCCGCTGGTCGTACTCTGGTCGACCATCGGGGCACTGAGCGCCACCGAGATGTACGAAGCGAACACGATTCTGGATCGTGCCGGTGTCGTTCGCCGCTCATGGCCAAGTCCAAATCGGCGAAATTCTCCCTTGGGTCTTCTCTACGACGGCGGCGCATTGATCGCAGCCGACCGCGATGATCGTCGGATGTGGGCGATCCACGCATGAGCGCTCCAGCGCAGCGTCCGCCCCATCGTTCCGGCCGGATGCGTCATGGAAGCGTGGCGGGGAGCACGCGGCCGAACCTTGCCCGGCTTCTCGAAGGATGCGAAGTCGAGGTACTCGATGAGCAACGAGCAAAGCACTCAGGAACGTTCCGCTCGGGTGTCGCTGCGTCGGTCAGTGCCGTCGACTCGACTGTCGCTGAAGCTAGTATTCGACGCGGCGTGGGCCGTCGCGATGTCCGATCGGTCCGACATCGAGCGCTTTGTCGTGGTGGCGAATCGACGGGTATCAAACCTTGAAGTTTGAGGGTGTCAACACCGGCAAAACGTTACTGCTCACCTTCTAAGGACATCGTGTCGGCGAAGTCCGCCGGCGACACTCAGCTGGTCGAAGAAAGATTCCCTGGGACCAAGTGTCAGATGGTCATCGGCGGGGCCCGGAAACACGCGAATCAGAACAATGCCGCGGGCGTCTATTGAGACTACTTCGGCTACGGCTGGATCGGCTTCCTCGTTCCCGACCACGACAACCATCCCCGGAGCGAGCGTGACTCCCGGCAAGGCATCACGAACGCTCGCGTGCGTCAACCCCTCACCGTCCTCGCGGTGAAAGTCGATCCAGAAATGCCATTGTCACGAACACACGTTCACGCTGACGCCCAGGATTCGAAAACGGCGAATCGAAGCCCAACTCCAACCAGGTCGAGAGTGGCTTCCTCAAGATCTGGAAGGAGCACATCGAAGTGCGGACGATCGAGCGTCGGAAGCACCGCGAAACCAAAGACCGGAGGCGACCCACCGTTGACAGGCGCACCTCCTTCGACGAAGACGACCAGTCGGGTTGACGCAACGGTGAACGTGACATGTCCGAATTTCCGGATGAATCTACCGGACTGCGCGCGTGTCCTAGAATACGGACCGTATGCGATTTGAGGTACGACGTCCAGAAGATCTCGGAACGGCCATCGCCGAGTTCCGTGTCCTGCGGGGGCTCACGCAAGCCGAGTTGGCGGAAGCGGCCGGGCTCAACCGCACGTATCTGTCGAACCTTGAGGGGGGCGAGATGCCTGAATACGTGCGGCGCTATTTCGTGCTTCTCGACCAACTCGGACTGCAACTCACCGTGACGGAGCCGTGAAGCGACTAGCGGTCTGGAAAAGCGACATGCTCGTCGGCTGGCTCAGCCAAGCGCGCTCCCGTCTGCGTTTCGACTACGGGGCTGACGAGGTCGATCGGCGCGGTCTCGGCCGACCGATCGTATCGATGAGCATGCCCACCAGCGCACGGCCGTACAACGATCGAGCGGCGCGCCCATTTTTCGACGGGTTGCTTCCCGAGGGCGAAGCCCGCCGCATCATCGCGTACGACCTGGGAACTGCCGAGGCCGACACGTTCGGGCTCCTCGAGGCGATCGGACGGGATTGTGCTGGGGCCTTGTCAGTAGTGATTGACGGCGACCGCCCGCCCCGGAGCGATCCGCGACACTGCCTCCTTCCGCTCGATCGCGACGCGATCGAGCATCGCATTTCCAACCTCCGATTTAATCCTCTCGGCATTGACGGACAGGTTCGGGTCTCGCTCGGCGGTGTCCAGGAGAAGCTTCTGTTGACCTCTCTGGCGCATGGTCGATGGGGGCTGCCCACGGCGGAAGTGGCGTCGACCCATATTCTCAAACCAGCCGTCGCCGGCCTTGACGATGTCGTCGTCAATGAAGCCGCCTGCCTGCGGTTTGCCGCGCTGACCGGCGTGGCCGCGGCATCGGCGACGGTCGAACAACTTGGCGCCCGTCCGGTCCTCGTGGTGAAGCGATTCGACCGCGAGATCGAGGCTTCGGACCACGTGCGGCGTTTCCACCAAGAGACCGCGTGTCAGGCTCTTGCCGTCCCGGTCGCATCGATCGTGCAAAAGTACGAAGATGCCGGAGGCCCGAGCCTTGCCGCTGTCGCTGCGCTTCTGCGGCGCTGGGCTCGGCCGGATCAACTTGCCGCTCTCTTGGCCCAGACGACGGTGAACATCCTCGTCGGCAACGCTGACGCTCATGCGATGAACACATCGTTTCTCCTCGGCGACGACGGTGTCACCGTCGCCCCGCTCTACGACGTCTTCTCCACTGTTGCGTATCCACAGCTGGCCACGACACCAGGCATGTTCGTCGCAAACGTCAAGGACATCGGCCGGATCGGCCGTCATCACCTGCTGACGGAAGCAGAGTCATGGGGTATGTCAAAGCCAATCGCTCGAAACGTGGTCGAGGCCATCTGCACGAGAGCATTCGAGGCGATGCAGGCTGCCGTCCGCGAGTTTCCGACGATGCCAGACCGTCTCGCCGACGGGCTTTTGCAACGCGTACGAACGGTGCTCGAGACGCGCTGATCACGATTTCGGACGGTCGGACCTCACGCAAACGGCTAGAACGAGGGACCGTTGCGATCGGTCTCACCCAGTACTCCAGGTAACCTGAGATAGCCGAACCGAGGCAGCTCGACGGCCAGCGGCAGCCCTTGCGGCACCTTCAGGCGCAGGATCGTGCCGACATGAGCGGCCAGGTCGTACATCGGCCGGATGGCGGTGGCGGCTGTAACAGACTCGGGCACCTTCTTGAAAGGGAAGCTATTGGCAGCGCCAGCACGTATCTCAATTGGCGCCAGTTCTGATGGTCTGCTCGATTGGCTCCTTGCACCTTCGTAATCGCTGCGAGAAATCGCCCTACCAATCGAAACCAACTCACCGTCGTCCGATGATTTTGCCAACGACACCGGCTCCGCCACGCCGTCCGCCTCCAAACGACCGCCCTTGTCTACCAACGAATTATCCACATCTTTCTTCTTGCCACTGGCGTCCTTGCCCAGAAACGATTTCGGGCCCAACGAGGTATGTAACGGCGCATCCAGTCTTCCGAGACGCCTACGGCCGGCAGGTGATGACGCGAAATCCAACGCGGAGTGGGTCTGATCGTGAGAGTGATCAGCAGGTGGAGATCGTCGCTAATAAGAATGGTTCTTTAACCCTTGTTGGTCATGAATATATGCACACAGATACCTGTTTGGGAGTCGGTTGGACACTTGAAACAACCCCGCGACGGCTAGTTTGCCACAACACTGAACTGGACTTCGATCTGCTCGATGAATGACAACGAGTTCTGCGTTCTTTCCCTCCAAGTAGCCGGTCACTTTTTGGGTCTGTACCGGCCCTCCCCAGCCAGCTATGCAGTCTACTCGAGTGGATCGGGCTCGCTGTGAGCACGGGTTGGGATACGATCGTCGGAAAGCATAAATCGGCGAGTCTGAGATGCGGAGTAGTCTCCTTATGCAAGGCGACTCCAGGAAAAGGGCCTTTCTCATGTGGGCAGGCGAAGGTATGTGGTCTCGGCACTAGCGGACTTGGAGTTTCCACGACCTCAGCGGCCGTACCTGGGCGATGAGGTTGAAGTCATTGTCGGCGTGGACGACACCGACGTCGTGGTGCAGGGCGGTAACGGCGATGAGGAGGTCACGGATCGGGCGCCGGTGCCAGAGCCCACGATGGCGGGCGAGGTCCTTTTGGAGGCGTTGGGCGGCGACGAGCACGTCGTCGGGGGAACTCAGCACATCGAAGTTGCTTCGGAGGAGGTTCTCGACTCGGTCGTAATCACGAGCGTTCTTGGCCGAATAGAGATGCTCGAGGAGCCCGGCTTCGCAGAGGTAGAGGGGTCCCTCCGCGTCGGCGAGTTGTTCTGCGACTTTAGGGTCATCGAGTCGGGTCGCGACGCTTTTGTCGAGTATCCAGCCGGTCAACGCCACGCCTCTCCGCTCAGCAGAACCTGCGTATCGACAAGGCGCGTTGCTCGCTTCATGGCTTCGATCTGCTCCGAGCGGCGGGCCCGATCCGTCGACTCTTCTGATTGGAGGGCTCGGCGGAGCGCCTCTTCGACGGTGGCTCGAACGGTGGGCTGACCGAGGACGGAGCGGGCTTGGGCGAGGAGTTCATCGTCGAGTTCGATCGTTGTGCGGCGGATCATACGTACATATTACGTCTGCATGTGTGTGTACGCTGAGCTACAGGCCGTCCGGAAATCCTCGAGGACGCGAGATCCCTACGACACCGCGGTCACATCGACATTGACCGTCATCGTGTTGGTCTTAGCCTCGGTAAAGATCACGCCGCGCATGGGGGACACGTCGAAGTAGTCGCGACCCCAGGCGGTGCAGATATGGCGGTTTCCAACGAACACGTTGTTGGTCGGGTCGACATCGATCCATCCGAGCGTCGGAACGTAAGCCGACACCCAGGCGTGGGAGACGTCGGCGCCTTGAAGCTTTTCGCGGCCGGGAGGTGCGATCGTTTCGAGATAGCCGCTCACGTACCGTGCCGGCAGGCCGAACGACCGTAGACAGGCGATCTGCAGGTGGGCGAAGTCCTGGCACACGCCCTGGCGCAGCACGATGAGTTCATCGGCAGTAGTGCGCAAGTCGGTGACACCAGGTCTGTATGCGAACTCGTGATAGATACGGCCGGTGAGGTCGCTCAATACGTCGACGAGGGGCCGTCCGGGAGTGAACGACGGTGCTGCGAAATCGCGAACCACCGACGACGGCTCAACGCCGGGTGACGCAAGGACGAACTGGCGGGCGTCGAGACAGTCGCCGGAAAGCGCCCCGGCGACCTGGTCGCGGGCCTCTTCCCACGACGGACCGATACCGAAGGCAACGGCCGCGGCACCAGTCACGTCGACGAGGCTCGTGGTGGTCACCGTCAGCTCGACGTGACTTTGGAGAAGGGCGAAATGGGCCAGCCGGTTACCGAAGAAATCGATCCGCTCCTGGTAGGTCTCCGGCGTCGGAATGACGGTTACGCTCGCACTCTCGACGCGCTGGGCGGGCGTGTCCCGAGGCAGAAGGCACACCAGTCCGTACGACGCCGAGACCGTTGAACCGTACGTATACGCGGTGCGATGAACGATTTGGTACTTCATCGGAGCTGGTTCATCGCAAGTGCTCCCGACGCTCTACCGGCATCGATCGTTGGGGCAACAGATGCGTGAAATGGGTCGAGTCGATGGCCTCGGCGCAGCGCCGCAACAGCACCGATATCCGCTTGAGAAAGGCGTCCAGTTCGGGTCGCTCACCGACGGGATTCGGCGCGGCAAGCGCGGCGGTGTCGACCAGACGCAACCGCGTCGAAGTCTCGAGCACGAGACGCTCGACCGGCGTGAGCCGATCGTTTGCTCCACTGACGGAAGGATCGGCGTCGGAGCGCGGCAGTTGCTCGACGTCGTCGCGGAGACGATCGAGCTGATGGGCCAGCGAACGCGGATTGCCCGGGTCGAGGAGCAGGAGATCGAGCATCGTCTCGACCTGAGCTTGCGACCGATAGCGCCGCCGGTAAGTGATGATGCTCTCGGCCGTCGTCAGCACCGACTCCATGACGAGGCTGTCAGTGGCCGTCCCGTTGACCGAGGTCATGGTCGAGCGCAGAAGTGCGACGAGCAGCATCGACCGTTCGAGTCGTCGCCCGGCATCCATGAAATGCCAACCCGGGTCTCGCACCATGCTCTCGCTCGCCAATCCGCTCAACGCTAGAAGGCTCTGAATCGCCGAGCCGAGCGCCCGTTGCAATGTCGGAGGCCGGTCGTTGGTGGTGTCGCGCAGGGCCAGAATCTCGCGGTCGAGATTGCCGATCACGAGCCATGTGTCGTTGGACAGCTGATCACGCACGGCGTATGCGGCATCGAGCAGCTTGCGGACCGAGTGCGCGAGCGTGCCCGGGCGCTGGTCGTCGACAACGAGAGCGAACAGTTCACCACCCGGCTCGGCGACGGCCGCGTCGTCGGTGAAGCCTGGATAGGTCGTCGTAATCTCGGTAACGGCCCGCAGAAGGATGCTGAGGCATCGGACACCTTCGGGATTGGTGCCACTGGCGAAGTCGTTGCGCCGGTCGTAGGCGACGCGCAGCAACCGCACGACGTCCTCGGCCCGCTCCGCGTAGCGCCCGAGCCAGAATAAGTTCTCGGCCGCTCTCGACGGCATCGACGCGCTCGGTTCGACCGCGGCAACGGTCGGACCTCCCTGCAACCAGTAGCTCTCGCGCTGCTCCGGCTCGGTGGCCAGGACCCAGACATCTTTGGTGAGCGCGCCCGCCTCGTTCGAGATCGGCGCGCCTTGATCGTCGGGAGCGACTCGGAGCAGTCCGCCGGGCATCACGACGAACGTCGCGCCCCGGGCGACTGCGAACGCTCGCAGCACGGAGGGGCGCGGCTCGAATCCACGGCTGGTGAGCGTTGGTACCGTGGACAGGGCAACGGGGGTCTGAGCAGTCCAGAGATGCGGATCGGCCTCGATGCGACCCCGCAGTTCGTTCAATTCCGCCGTCGTGAGCTGCCACCCGAAGCGGGTGCTGCGTCCGACATCGCGCGCCGTCGCCTTGATCACGAGCTGACTCAGGTTTGTCAATACATGCTGACGGCTGCGAGTGTCGCCGCACCACCAGGTTTCGATCGAACCGAGGCGCAGCGGTCGTCCGAGCAGATGATCCGCGATGGCGGGTAGAAACGCGAGCATGGCCGGGCTCTCGACAATACCGCCGCCGAGCGGGTTTACGATCGAGACGGTCTTGCGCCGGGCGGCATCGACCAGCCCGGGCACGCCGAGTTGCGATTTCGGATTGAGTTCGAGCGGGTCGCAGAACCAGTCGTCCACCCGGCGCAGAACGACATCGACGGGTTCGAGACGCCCCAGCGAACGCATCCACACCCTACCGTCGCGGGCCACCAGGTCGCCGCCCTCGACCAGTGGATACCCGAGGTACGACGCGAGGTAGGCGTGCTCGAACGCCGTCTCGCTCCACGGGCCGGGCGTAAGCAGGACCACCGTCGGATCGTTGTGGTTCGGCGAACTCTGCGGTGCCACGTCGCGAAGCGCCGATCGCAATGAGCGGAAGAAGGGAGCGAGTCGATGCACCTGTGCGTCGCGATACAGGCTCGGAAACACCCTCGACACCACGACCCGATTCTCGAGCGCATACCCTGCCCCCGACGGAGCCTGGGTACGGTCGGCGAGCGCCACGTGGCGACCCGAAGTGTCGCGGGCAATATCGGCCGCATAAGTGATCAGGTGCGAACCCGCCGGACGACCTGCGGTGATCTGGTCGCACTCCCGCAGAAAACCCGGATGGCTGAACACCATCTCGACCGGAAGCAGTCCCCGGCGGATCAGGTCACGCGGACCGTACAGGTCGGCGAACACGAGATCAAGCAGTTCGGCGCGCTCGATCACCCCT
The DNA here is from genome assembly GCA_025359845.1 of Acidimicrobiia bacterium. Classification (GTDB taxonomy): domain Bacteria; phylum Actinomycetota; class Acidimicrobiia; order Acidimicrobiales; family JANYDT01; genus JANYDT01. Next base: position 23,585 of record JANYDT010000184.1, on the reverse strand, counting down.
GACTCGATCTCGGCCCACTCGTGGCTCGAAAGCACCACTGGCACCGGGTCGAGCGCCCACCGCAACCCGCGCGGATCGGTTGATCCGAGCGCGTTGTACGAGACACCGTCGGCGTCGAGCAGCCGGTTGACGTCGGCCTGACGGCGCAGGAGTTCGCTATGGCCCAGCTCGGACAGCGCAGTACCGACGTGTGACCACTGTTCGCGTAACGCTCCATCCGCGCCGAAGAATTCGTCGAAGGCGCCCGGTGTCGGCTGGTAAGAGGTCAGCACAGGAGGTCGCGGCTATTCAAAGAGGGAAGCGCCGCGCCATCAGCGCATAGCCCGTCGAAGATCAAGGGTGTGAGAATACTCCGGTCCGGCGTTCGGCCTTGTGTGCCGACCCGGTGCCTCCCCCGCACTTTGCCTGCGCCGTGGCTCAGCTCGCGGTCTCAACCGGATCGGTCCAGACCAGAAAGTTCTGGAGGAGGTTGGGCCCGAAGGTCGTGGTAATCGCCACATCGGCCGCGTCGCGACCACGGGCGATGAGGATGCGCCCTTTGCGCGGGCGGAGATTGCGAGGGTCGACGGTCAGCCATCGCCCCGAGAGGAACACCTCGAACCAGCCGGAGAAGTCCATCGGGCCGGCGACGGACACATCGATGTCGCTGAGGTATCCGGTGCAGTACCGAGCAGGAATGTTGAGAGCCCGGCACAGTGCGACGCCCAGATGGGCAAAGTCGCGACAAACCCCCTGTCGTTCTTCGTAAGCCTCCCACGCGGTCTTCGTCGGGCGGGCCCACTGGTACCCGAAGGTGATGTGATGGTGTACCCACGAGCTGATCGCCTGCACCCGTTCCCAACCCGGAGCGACATGCCCGAAGAGCTTCCAGGCCGTTTCGATCAGCCGGTCGCTTTCGCAGTATCGACTGGGCAGGAGGAAGAGGAGGGCATCGTCGGGAAGTTCTCCGACCGGTGTTTCCGTCGCGTCGGGCGCCACTTCGTCGGCCAGCCCGAGATCGGTGATGGTCGCGTCGGCCGTTATCTCGAACCTGCCGGCCGGGGCCACGAGACGGTTGCAGAGATTGCCGAACGAGTCACGGTACAACGAGATAGGTGTCGTCGGAGTGGTCGTCATGGTGTCGGGCGTGACCAGGTCAGCCGAGCGGCTGTAGTGAACGTTCAGCACGACGATCATGGGCGTCGGTTGTACGAATTCGTATGTCAGTCGGTAGCCAATTCGGATGAGCAACGCGTAACCTCCTGCCCAATCATTGCCCACAAATTCGGCCTGCAGAACTCGGCTCCCCGACCGAGTCGGGTGTTCGCCCAACGATTCTTCGCGGTGTCGCTGACACGGCCCTTTACTTGTCAGGACGTGATGGGCTGCCCGTATCGCTGACGGGCCGCCTCGCCAGAGGTGCCAACCATCGCTCCGATCGACGCCCACGAGTGTTCGCTCTGGCGGGCTTGAATTACCGCTTCGCCGAGAACGCGCTCCGCATGGGCACGGGCCAAGAAAGCTTCTCGAATGACGCGCAACGCAGTCGCGTCGTGAATGTCATCACCAGGTTCGTGCCGTTCGAATCGTGCGGAGAGTTCGTCGGCGTGATCGATGATTTCTTGGGCGGTGCGGGGCATCTTCGTCACCTCAGATACTTCGGTCGAGCGGGCATGGCGTGGACGATGGTCGGTCCGTCGCTGCTGTCGATGACTCCGACCTCGAGCAGGTTGGCCGCTTGGTCGGCACCGACGAACATCGTGAAGCCATCATCGATTTCATCGACGAGGATCGGATTGTTGAAGGCATGCATCATGTTGTCGTCGCGGATGCCATGTTTTGCGAGCCCTTGCGGCGATCAGTGGAGCACCCACCGCCACAAGTTAGCTTGCGACGCAAGATCTCCCAAGTCGCGTTGCGAGACCTGACGCACGACCCGTTAACGACCCACGTCGCGCGGTCAGGGATTCGCTGCGACGGCGAGAGCTGCTCGTGGCGCGAGGCCATGCTGCGCAGGCGACTGAGCGGTGCGGCGGCATGACTAAAATGCCTTTGGTCGGCCGCAACGGGCGACGGGCGAGCCATGAGCCCTGTACGCGAAAGGACAAGCGCCGGTGGATGATCGTCTCCTGATTTCGGCAACCGATCAGCGCGCCATCGCTGTCGTCGCGGCGATCCGGGCGGGCGACGCGGGTCGTGTGGGCGCACTGTTGGCGCAACACCCCGAGTTGGTCATGGCTTGCATTGTCGACGATCCGAACCCAGCCTGTGAAACGCCATCTGATGGCCCCGGGATGGGGCGGACTCTCCTCCACGTTGCGACCGACTGGCCCGGCCACTTCCCGAACGGACCGGTGATCGTGCGCCTGTTAGTTGGTGCCGGCGCCGATGTCAACGCCCGGGGGATCGACGGGTTGGGCGAGACGCCGCTGCACTGGGCGGCCAGTAGCGACGACGTGCCCGTCCTCGACGCGCTGCTGGATGCAGGCGCCGACATCGAAGCCGTCGGCGCCGTCATCGCTGGAGGAACGGCGATGGCCGATGCGACGGCATTCGGCAATTGGCATGCTGCTCGCCGTCTCGTGGAGCGGGGCGCACGCACGAACATTTGGGAATCGGCCGTGCTTGGACTGATCGATCGTGTCGAGGCCGCCGTGGCGAGCGAATCGCCTCCCGATGCGCATCTCATCACCGAGGCCTTCTGGGGTGCATGCCACGGCGGTCAACGAAAAACAGCAGAGTTGTTGCTCGGTCTCGGAGCCGACCGAAACTGGGTGTCGAGTTGGGACGGACTCACACCATTCGACGCTGCCGTCCGCAGCGAATTCGACGATCTGGCGGACTGGCTTGCCGACATCGGGGCCGAGCCAGCAACGATGGATTGAGTTCGGGGCGCGCCGATCGCCAGACCAGCCGAGGACTGTGGGCGTAGTCGGACCGCCCTGACAAAGGCAACAGCACTGACGTTTGGGTCTCTTTGCTACCATCAGGCATCAATGGGAAGCCACGAACGCATCGCCGACGATCTGCGCAACCTTGGTGTGCGCGCCGGCGACTCACTCATGGTCCACGCGTCGCTGCGGGCCGTCGGTGCATTTGCTCCCTGGCGAACCGCCGCCACAATCGAAGGCGGAGCCGACGGGCTGCTCGACGTTTTGCATGAGGTCATCGGCCCTGCGGGCACGCTCTTCATGAACATCGGTGCCGACGATGATTGGGCGTGGGTCAACGAACGTCCGCCGAATGATCGCGCCGCTTTGTTGGCCGACGCGGTGCCGTTCGATCCGTTGAGCACTCCGGCTGAAGCCGACAACGGCGTCCTGGCCGAGGTATTCCGGTGCCGAAGCGGCACATCCGTCAGCGATCACCCCGAGGGCCGGTTCGCGGCGAGCGGCCCGCTCGCCGACCGCCTGCTGCTCAGTGTTCCGTGGGACGACTACTACGGCTTAGATTCGCCCCTCGATCGCTTCGTCCACGCGGGCGGACGGGTGCTGCGCCTTGGGGCTGATCGCGGCACCCTCACGCTGATCCACTTCGCCGAGAACCTCGTCGACCTTCCATGGAAGTGCCGCGTGCTGCGCCATCGTCTCTTGGCCACATCCGAAGGGCCAGTCATTTGCACGATCCGCACGATCGACGACTCCAACGGGATAGTCGAACATCCAGGTGACGACTATTTCATCACCTTGCTCGCGGACTTCCTGGCCACCGGACGGGCGGAGCAGGGCCTCGTCGGACGGGCGAAGTCGGAGCTGTTCAACGCCGCCGATCTGGTTTTGTACGCGGTTGTGTGGCTACGGGAACACTTGATCGAAGCGTCAACGGCTGCGGCCAAAAGTGCGAGTGAAGGAACAACACGTTGAGTGTGGATATTGAAGAAATGGACTATCCCGTCCTGGGAGAGCCGGTCGTGATCGAGTTCGCCAATACCCTCTATCGCCACCACGACGAGACGATCGATTTTCTCGACTTTCCGTCGACGGTTGGCGGATGGTTCGCTGCGTCACCCACCGCTTCGCAAATCGCCCGTCCGGCCACGTTTTCGGGCCCGATGGCGAGTCGGCTGCGCACGTTGCGAAATGCGGTATATGAGATCATCGAAGCGGCGATCGATGCCACTGCGCCCGGCCGTAGCGCGCTCGCCACCATCAACGAATACGCGTCCGGCAGCCCACTACGGCTTTCGCTCGCGTGGACTGCCACCGGCCCGCAACGCCACGAGCACCGACCCGCGTCGGGCTTCGAAGCGCTACTTGGGCGACTCGCGCTCGACTGTATTGAACTCGTGACTGGAACCGATGCGACGGCATTGCGGCGCTGTGACGCCCCCGATTGCCCCATGTTTTACGTGAAGGACCACTCCCGGCGCCGCTGGTGCCACAACGGCTGCGGTCACCGCGATCGTCAGTCCCGCTACTACTACCGCCATCGAGCGCGGGCCGTCCCGCCCGCCGGCGCACTCGCACAGAACGGACTTCCAAATGCCTGACACCGTTGCCGACAATCAATTCTACGGAGAGTTGGCCTCATGGTGGCCCCTTATCTCTCCGGTCGAGGACTACGCGGGCGAAGCGGCGTACGTCCGGTCGCTCCTCCCGAACGCCCAAACGCCCAGGCGGACCCTCCTCGAATTGGGCAGCGGCGGCGGTTGTATGGCGTTCTATCTCAAGGCCGACTTCGCCATGACTCTCGCCGATTTGTCGCCCCAGATGCTCGCAGTATCAGCCAACCTGAACCCCGATTGCGAGCACCTCCTAGCCGACATGCGGACCATGCGCCTCCGACGCCAATTCGACATCGTATTTGCCCACGACGCCATCATGTACATGACGACGGAAGCCGATCTCCACGCCGCGATGACGACCGCATTCAAACATTGCCGACCGGGTGGCTTGGCCGTGTTCGTTCCCGACGACACCACTGAGATCTTCGAGCCCGAAAGCGACGTCGGCGGGACCGATGGTGATGACGGGCGTGGGGTGCGCTTCTTGGACTGGACCCATGACCCTGACCCTGCCGACGACTGGGTCGCCACCGAATACGCGTTCGTGCTGCGTCACGCCGAGGGCTCGATCCGGCTGGTTCACGAGACCCACCGGACGGGCCTGTTCACTCGCTCGACGTGGCTTCGACTCCTCGGCGACGTCGGCTTCGTCGCCGAGCGAGTGACTGAAACGACCGAGGAAGACCGCCATCCTCGCGATGTGTTCGTGGCCGTCCGGCCGGCACGGTAGTTTGCGTCAGCCTGTTCCAGGGGTACAACCGGACGCGGACGCATGGACGGGGTGTTCGACGAATACCTGCGTCGCCTCTTACCCGGAGAAGACTGGCGAACCACGAGCTGAGCACTCGACAATCAATCCATTGATCCGTCAGTTTATAGGTTGCTCCATCGGGTCTCTTGCTTACGAAACTCTGCTCTCTGAGCGGGAAACCATGAGTCTTCCACGAGTATGCGATTGCCGAGCGGGCGATCAAGTCGATAGCTAATTCGGCTAGGCGCGAAGCCTACGCACGGTGGAGCTTCGTTCGGCAGTAGCTGTTTTGGAGAGATGTATACAGTCAGGCGAATTTCGCGCTCTGAAGCGGACGAGACGACCGAAGGAGTGCCTTGATCGTCGCCACAATTTGCACCTTTCACGAGAAGGTTCAGCACACGACTCGACTTACTGGGTCGAGTCGCGAGGTGCCAGATGGCAGCACGCACGCCCGCCTCATTCACTCGTTGCGGCGAGCAGGCAGTGGCTGTCACCCCAGCAGGAGCGCTCACCGGGCCTTGCAACTCGCCGATGAGATACTGCCCATCCAGTCGATCAGACAGGAGGTACCAGGTAGATGACCCTGATTCGCCGAGGGCGATGCCGGCAACTGTGTGTCAAAGGGGGCCTGATCTTGAGACCGTGGAATCAAACGCAGCCTATCGGCTGCACCCCCAAGTGGCCTTGCTCCCGCGAGCCTTCGGCGCGCTCGCGTATTGCTACGGCAACCGCAAGCCTCTCGTTGAACAACCCAAGGGCGGCCTCGACGCCCCCATCGGCCTTACGTGGGAATGATGGACAACCTCGCCGCAGCCGACTTCGGTCCCTTCAAGATCTCGGTTGTGGTGACACGCGAGACTGGCTGCTGGGCGGCACATGAGCGCCGCTGATATCGAGGCGGCAAGGCATTTGCTGGGCCCGAACGTCCGCTGGGTGAATCTTGTGGCGGCACCGGTTATCGGACTCGCGTTCGCAGCGATTCCACTCGCGCGTGTGTATCGGGCCACACGCGACTTTGGACCGAAGGCACCGGACTGGCCCGATGCGCCCGTGGGCTCGTGCCGATTTCCGCGGCCCAGAGTTGGCCGCGACGAAAGGGCGTCGCACCCGTGAGTCTTCTAAACCCTGTCCTCGCGGGAATGGTCTCCCGTTGGTATGCGGGACGGCTTGGCTCGGCCCCTGCCGGAGTGTTGTTCGTTCTGGCTTACGTGGTGGGGTCGCTCGTGTTTCCCGCGGACATCAACCCCCCAAACCGCACCCCTACGAATAATCGAGGTTAGGCCGTCCGCCGGGCTCAGCGCCATTCTTGCCATGGACAGCGCTGCGGTTCCTTACGCACGCGCCAGTCATTGCGCCGATCGTCTTGGGACTCGCCATCTACGACTCATCGTGGGCCCTTGCGGCGGGCGCCATTGCCGTCACGATCCTGTTCCTCTTGGCCTTGCCGCCCGTAGCCGCTCAAATTGTCGGGCTGACCCACGCGCCGAGCGACCGAGTGATCGATGCGGTCACCCATGCACCGGATGGGCGAACTCCGCCGAACATCGTCGCAGTGAGGAATGACACTCACAGCGTGTCACCCAACGCTGACACGGTGTTCGTCCCGGATCTGTGGCTCGAGTACCCGACGATGAGCTCGAAGCACAGATGAGGCTAGTTCTGTTGAGCCGATCGACGCCGCGGCGCGATGCGCGCGTCGCCGCGGCTGGGATGGTCGGCCTGTGGACGCTTGCGTGTGTGGCGATCTCGATCGGATTTCGTGTCGGTAGGGTCGTTGGACTCGCCATGTTGACGTTGAGTATCCCCGTCGGACTCTTCTTCGCGAGTCGCGCACCTTTCGCTGGGGGTCGATTGAGATTCCCGACGATGCACCATGGCTCGAGTCGTATCGAAGGTCACGAGCATCTTCTACGCCTTCGGGCGATCCCCAAGGGTCGTCTGGACAGTCGAGGAAAGACGCCGACCCAGTTCGACCAGATGCGCAGCTCGGGATGGGAGCCTCAACTCCTTAACGCTGCGGCCAACAGTTTGCGATGCCTCGCCGTGCAGAAGCCGACCAGCCGGCCGGTGAGCTAGACAAACGGTGTGAAGGTTGGCATCGTCCCCATCAACTCCGCTGCGTTCATCAAGCCGGGCGTGCTTGGTTCGTTCGGGCGCCTGGTCGAGGAGTTGGGATATGAGTCGGTGTGGACGTTCGAACACGTGATCCTCCCTGCGGCGTATGACTCGGTGTATCCCTACAGCCCGACGGGCAAGATCGCCGTGGCCGGTTCGGACAGCTTCGTCGATCCGCTCATCGCGCTGACGTGGATAGCGGCGACCACCACGACCCTGCGGCTCGGCACTGGCGTGAACATTCTTCCTCAGGCCAACCCGCTCTACTTGGCCAAACAGGCCGCCTCCCTCGATCATCTTTCCAATGGACGACTCATGCTCGGCCTCGGGATCGGTTGGCTCAAGGAGGAGTTCGATGCGCTCGGCGTGCCCTTCGAGCGGCGGGGCGCCCGCGCCGATGAGTACATCGACGCGATGACAGCGGCCTGGACCGGCGAGCTGATGAACTTCACCGGCGAGTTCGTCGACTGGCGCGGTTGGCAGATGCAGCCGACTCCGGTCCAGAAACCCCGAATCCCCATCGTGATCGGTGGGACCACCCCGCCGGCCATTCGCCGCGTCGCGGCTCGAGGCGACGGGTGGTATGTGATCCACAAAGACCTTGACCAGTTCCGCGACCTGATGGCGCAGCTTCGAGCCGAATGCGATCGGCAGGGACGTGATATCAGAGAGCTTGAGATCACTGCGTATTGGAACTATGGGCGAGAGGGTTTGGATGGGGCCAAAGCGTACGAAGACGCCGGGGTGGATCGGTTGCTGGTCAGTGTTGCCGCTCTGCGGATGGGCGATCCCGAAACAGCTGTCCGGCGCCTCGCCGACGAGGCCCTCGCCGAGTTGTAGGCGGCGGCACGGCCGGGCCCCACCCCTCAGTCGGCAGTGCGGGGCCGATACCGACGGGAGGCGTGACACCCACCCCTTTGGCCGTTGATGGCGCCACCGAAGACGCACGAAGAGCAACACGAACATAGACGTTGAGTCGTCGCTCCCGAGCGGGTCAGAATAGTTTTTGCGCGGCCCTGCTCAGTGTGAAGCCGTGCTTCGACCGGTTGGTGCACGTAAGCCCGGTCGGTGCGGAGAAGCAGGTGATGCCGGCTCTCGTCCACGCGATTCCATACGCAACAACGGGGTTCTTCGGATCGGCCACAGTGTCACCGGCACATACTCGCGACGCCCGCCCCGTCACGTTCATGGCGAACGCACTGCCGTAGTCGAGTTCGCAGTCCTTGGGTCGGGGCGCAACCTTCGCCGTGTTCTCGAGAACGTCGCAGCGCATGTTGGTCGGCCCGTCACCGATGATCACCATGCAATGGATCTTGCCCGACGGCGTTTGCATGCCGATCAGCTGCTGCTGGGCCCTCGCCGGCGCGCCCGTGAAGGTCAAAGCGGGCATCCCGACCAGGAGCAGGAGGAATCTGCAAAATGAACGTCGCATCGGCCAATCCTAAGACCCGGTCAGCCGGAGCGGCTGACCATAGCAAACGCCGGAGCCGTCAGCCGAAGGGACTTGACATCACTGCCGGCCGAAGTTTAGATGGGCGGATCGCAGCGCTGACGGCTCTCGACGACGGCCGCTGGACCGAGGCCGATCACGTCCCCCCGGTGACTCGCTGGCTCTGGTGTCGCGGCAATGTCGGCGAGGTCTTTCCCAATGTCATGACGCCGATGAGCAGCTCGCTCTACATGTCATGGGTGGCGAAGGGGCAGGCCGACGCCACGTTGCGACTGGGCATGGTCACCTCGTCCCAAATGAAGAGCTTCGATCCGGACGCCGCGTGGAGCACGGGTGTCTTTTGTGGATACCTGTATGGCAACGTGACGATTGCCCGAGCCGTGGCGTCCCGGACGCCGGGTCTCACCGTCGACATGGTCGACGAGCAGATGTTCGGGCTGAGCAGCGCGCCCCGCCACGTCCGCCAGAAGGGTGAGTTCGAATTCCGCGCTCTGCGCCGGACGATGGTGATGATGAGGACGGTGTTTCGACGAGCGGACCCGGAACCGCTTGAACGTGATCAACGCGAGATTGCCGCGTACGCGGCTGCACAGCCGAGCCCTGTGTCGGCCACGGTTGACGAGCTGTTGGCCACAGCGGCTTCGGTCGGGCCGTGGGCGCAGCGCATGATGGACCATCTGCTGACGCGAAGCGCGCTCGCGGGGCTGAGCCGGAGCCTGCTTGAGAGGCTCGTGGCCCGCATCGGCGGCACGGATCTGGTCAACCGATTGACTGCCGGACTGGGAACGATCGAGTCGGCCGAACCGGCGAACGACCTCTGGCGCCTCGGTCGGATGGTGGCGGCCGACTCGGCCTTATCGGCACAGTTCGATGTTGCGGACCCACCCGCGCTCCTTGCCCGGCTTCGGGCCGACGCTTCGACGGCTTCGTCCACTGCCGAATTCATGGCCGAGCTCGATGCCTTCCGTCACCGTCACCGCGCCCGTGGACCCGATGAATGGGAATTCGCGTCGCCGACATGGGAGAGCGATCCGGCGCTCGCACTCGTCATGATCGACCGTCTTCGGTACGCGCCCGAAGATCGTGATCCGACGTCAACGGCCGGCCGGCTGGGCGAAGAGCGCTCGAAACTCTGCGCCAGGACGAGGGAGCAATTGTCGATCGCGAAGCGGCGGGTATTCGACATAACCATGCGGGCGGCAGCCGCCTATGCGGCGCAACGTGAAGCCACGAAGGCAGCATTCATGCGGGCGACCTCGCCAGCGCGCGATGCCCTGGCCGAATTGGCCCGGTGCTCGCCGTTCGCCCACGACGACTTTTTTCTACTGCGATTTGCCGAAATCGGACCCGCGCTGGCCGACCCCAACCGCTTCGCACCGGTCATTGCCGAGCGGCGGGCCCGTCGTGACTTCTTTCAGGCGCGGGTGCCGCCGTTCTGGTTCGACGCAGCGCTGACCGATCCAACTACTTGGCCGCGCCGAGACCGTGTCGGTCTCGTTGACCAACGGGCTCGCACCCTGACCGGAATGGCCGTGTGTGCGGGGACGGCCACAGGTCCGGCCCGGGTCGTGACCGATCCGTCCGATCCTCGCGGTATCGAACCGGGTGACATCCTGATCGCCCCTTTCACCGACCCAGCGTGGACGCCTCTGTTTCTCGCCGCCGCCGCCGTAGTCGTCGATGTGGGAGCTCAGCAGAGCCACGCTGCGATCGTGGCGCGGGAGCTGGGTATTCCGGCCGTCGTGAGCGTGACCGGCGCCTCGACAACGATTGCCGATGGCGCGATCGTCACGGTGAACGGTTCAACGGGTGAGGTGATCATTCACGGGCCGACGGCGTCATAACCCGCTTGGTAATGCCCTTGTCACATCGGCCGCTCATCGGCTGACGGGCATGCGTTCAGCAACCCATGGTCGCGGCCAACACATCGCAGAGTTCGTGCATGCGCTCGGCTCCGAGCGCGCCGAGGCGCCTGAACGATCTCATAACCCGAAGGTCGCAGGTTCAAATCCTGCCCGGTCAAAGGCGCCCGAACGAACGCTGGCGGCCGAACCAATGTACGAGCAGGCCGAACGGCAGAAGTCGCCGCCAGTAGGGCCATCGGACTCTACCGACGCCTTTGAGCATCGACTTGGCTGGACTACGGGTCGATCACCGAATGGTGATCGCTGCCGTCGAGCTGACATGGGAGACGCGGTGCTTGAACAACCAGCGATTGTAGGACCGGTTGTCTCGAGTACCTGGCCCTCCCCAATCAAGTGATGAACGTCGCTTCGATCGCCAAGGACGGACGCCCCCACCTCGTGGCCATGTGGTATGGCTTCTTCGCCGACGGATCGCCAGGGTTCTGGACTTTCAACAAGGCACAGAAAGTCGTCAACCTCCGTCGCGATCCTCGCATCACCTGCCTCGTCGAATCCGGTGATACGTACGCAGAGCTTCGCGGCGTGGAGATCATTGGGACCGTGACTGTCAGCGAGGACGAGCCGGACGTGCTCGACATCGGACGCTCCGTCATCACCCGCTACCCGGGGCCCGGGACCACGATCGACCCGGCGACCATCAGCGACGACATCGTCCGTCGCGCCGCCAACAAGCGAGCGGCGGTGCGCATCCAGGTCGAGAAGATCGTCAGCTGGGACCACCGCAAACTCGGCGGCAGCTACTGAACCGCAGCACTCATCGGCCAACAGTTGCTCAGCCAAATGGATTGACACCTCACCCCCGATCTTCCGGTCCCAGGGGAAATCCACCCCCCCAATCGGTTGTGTTGATTATGGGTTCGAGATGTCGACAAACGCTATCTCGTGTTCATGACCGACACAGTCGAGCGAGTGGTGGGCAAGCCCCGCGACCTTCCGGACTGGCTGCTGTGTCACGCGTACTCTCCAACCCCTGGGACGTGGATCCCGTCACAATACCGATCGTGGGGCACCGTTTCAGCGAGTAACTTCGTCGGCCCGCTGATGAACCATTTTGGCTATACGTACTACGTCGGCTACCTCAGCGCTGCCGAAGTACATGACGCGAGCGCATCAGCGGCCGCAGGTATTCCAGATCGTGGCCGCCGGCCGTGTCACGGGGCGCACGTTAGTGACCACCGCCCCGACTTCGCCATCGCCTCGCCGGCCGTCCTCGCCGCCATCGCTGAAGCCACCGAACGCGTCCGGGCTCACCAGCATCGATTTCTCCGCCGCAGTCGGAGGGTCCTCGATACGCTGGGCGTCGATCCGTGATCGTCAACCCCCGCAGCTAGAGAATTCCGTGGTCGCCGACGAGCAGTTGGCCTACGTAACACCGAATGGGCGTTCCCCGGATCGTCGGGTCTACCGTGTCGCATGCCTGACGTGATCCCCTTGGCCCGCCGGCTTGCTGCGGTGATCGAGCCGGTCGCGGGGCAAGCACAATTCTCGCCTGAGTGCCACGCCAACTACGAGGCGCTCGGCTTTGCCCCGAGCCCCGGGATGGTTGGCCGCACGGCGCTGCCGGACAAGTGCGGTTTCTTCACCAGTCGTGGTGCCGTGCTGGGTGACGTGCCGGCCGAGGTTGTGGCGGCTGCGTTCGCCGTGTTCAACCCTGACGAGATCGTGCCGATCGTGCGTCGAGGCAAGAGTCTGGCGAGCGCGTCGACGATGTGGATGGCGCGCCTCGATGGTGCCGCCGCTCAGCTGCGGCGGATTCTGGGGCGCGAACCGGGGCGAGCGGCGTGGGTGACCGATCGGCTGCTGCAAGCGGCCGACGACCTGCCGCTCGCCGGTCGGGCGCTGTTCGCCGGTCAGCGCGCCGCCGACATGCCCGACGACCCGATCGCGCGGCTGTGGCGCTCGGCCGATCGGCTGCGCGAGTTCCGCGGCGATTCGCATGTGCAGGCCTGGTCCGCGGCGGGGTTCGACCCGTTGGAGATCGGGTTGCTCAGCGACCTTTACTGGGGTCTCGCCCCGCGCGCGCACACCCGCGGGCGGGGATGGACCGACGAGCAGCTCTCTGCCGGCGAGGAGCGGCTGCGCGCTCGCGGGTTGCTCGACGGCGACAGCGTCACCGAGCGCGGCCGCGAGGTGCGCGAAGCGATCGAAACATCCACCGACGCGGCGATGGCGGGCGCCCTGGCTGTGCTCGGCGACGACGTCGAAGAGATCCTCGCCACGATGGAGCCGTGGGGCGCCGCGATCCGGGAAGCCGGCGGGTATCTCACACCGCTGGTGCGCTTCACCTTCACCCCCGCATGACGATGGGGACCGCATGGTTTGGACGAAGGTGCGACGTATCGGCCTGCAGGTTTGTCAGGTGATTGTTCAACCCGTCGGCGGAGGCGGGAGCCGGACGGGGCAGCTCTCGCATACGGCAGCGAGCGTAGCGCCGTCGACATCGGTGCGGACCGCCGCGTGGAATCGGCTGATCATCTGATTGAAGCCCACGGTGAAGATGATCTCCATGATCTGCTTGGTGGTGAAATGAGCCGTGAGGGCATTCCAGGTCGCGTTGTCGATAGGTTCCATCCGCGTCGACTTCCGCGCGAAGACGACGATGGCCGCCTCGTCGTCCGGGAAGAGTCCGTCGGGCAATGGATCGGACAGCACCTGCTGCATTTTCTGTTCACTGATTCCGGAGCTCCGACCGAGCACCACGTGGGTCGGCGTTCAATAGAAACAGTCGTTCGTCACTGCCGAGGCGTAGTACGCCAACTCGCGCTGGACGGGGTTGAGGCTATTCTTGAAGTACGCGATGTCGGCCATCGCCCACATCGCGCTCATGAGTTCGGGATGGTTGGCGAGCGCGCGCTGCACGTTGAACGCGGCGACACCCTGGCGTGACTCGATGGCTCGCACGTGGGCCGCCGCCTCCGGGTCGGCGTCGGGATCGTCACCACGAATCAAAGGAATGCGGGCCATGCGAACCTCCTGGGTCAGTCTCGGGGCCGCGAACTTAGCCGCTCCCTCTCGACGGATTCATCTTTCGGACTCGGACTGGGTGAAGCGGTCGGCCCGGTCACACGGGAATCCGGTAGAGCTCTGCCGCGTTGTCTTGCACGATGCGTTTGCGGGTGGCGTGGTCGAGCCCGGCCATGGTTGCCCGGACTCGCTCGTTCGACTTTGGATAGAGACAGGTCGGATGCGGAAAGTCGGTTTCGAACATCACGTTGTTGACGCCAATGATGTCGAGCAGCCGATCAATGGCCACCCGCTCGAACCAGAAGCACGCCAAGAACTGGCGGTGGAAATACTCGGTCGGCGTGAGACTCAGCTTGGCCGCCAGGCTCGGCGCCGTCTCACCCATCTGATGGTCGAGCGCCTCGAGGAAGAACGGGATCCATCCGATGCCCGACTCGACCGACACGAACTTGGCCTGGGGAAAGCGCTCGGGCACACCGCCATAGATCAGGTTGCCGATGACTTGCGCGTTGCCCAGGAAGAGGTTCGACGACGCGATCGACAATTTTTGCTCCTGATCGAAACTGGGCCACGGGGTACGGCCGAACCAACCCATCACCGATTCGGACGAGCCGATGTGAAAGTTTATCGACAGGCTCAACTCGCAACACGTTTCCCAGAATGGGTTCCAAATGGCGTCGCTCAAGTCCGGGGTGCCGGCGTCATGAGGGTTCGAGCACGTGACCACTCCTCGAAGACCCATCGCCGCGCACCGGCGGGCCTCGGCCGCCATCTGCTCCGCGTTCCACCAAGGCATCACTGCCATCGGAAATAAGCGCTCTCCCGACTCCGCCTGCATTTCGGCCATGGCGTCGTTGTAGATCTGGACGCAGACGAGACGCAGCTGTTCATCGCTGGCCTTCATGAAGTTCTGTCCACCGAACCCGGCCAGATTGGGATACACGATCTGCGCGTGGATGCCGAGCGTGTCCATCATCTGCACGCGGGCCTTGGTCTCGTAACACGCCGCGTGGACGTCGTCAATGCCCATGCGGAAGAAGCCCGTCCCGAGTTCCTTCTCACCGTTCGAACCCACGACCGCCGAAGCCGTGGCGCCGCCGATGACGACGTCGTTCAGGATCCACGACGAGGTTCCGTCCTTCTCGACGAAGTGAGGCACGTCGTCGCGATAGCGGCTCGGTGCCCGCGAGGTCCAGAGGTCGTGCGGCTCCGAAATATGCGTGTCGGTGTCGATGATCTTGAGGCCACTCCAGATATCGTCGTCGGACGCGGAGGCTTCGGTGATCGGGGCAGTGCTCACGGGCCAAGTCTGCCAGGTGTCGGGTCCGGCGCGCCCGTCTGAGGGTCGAGTGCGCCCGTCGTCTCGGGTCGCGACTCACCGTTTGTTGGTCGGCGAGGATCAGCGACGCAGACCGTCGCCCCGTCGCCCCGTCGCGCCACCCAGCCATCGCAGAGTGTTGTTGGGCGTGCGATCGCCGTCGAGCCACCGACGCATCTCTGCGCCGGCGTCGGCACGGCGGATCGCATTGATGTGCTCGACATCGGCGGCGTCACAGGTGAACTCAACCGCCAAGCCGTCGGTTGCACGGTGGTCCCTGCCGCCCTCGAACGACTGCGTTGTCACTGCGACGCCCATGCTCACGGAGATCTCGACGTCGACTCCAGCGATCATCGCCGGGCCGGTCACGCGGCCAAAGACCCGCTTCGCGAGCGCCAGCGCGTGGGCCTCATCGTCGACGTTCGCAACGACCACGACGGGCTCGTCACCGGGTTAGCGCCCCCGAAGTCAGTCGCCCGCAAAGAACCTCGCAGCCGAGTCGCCACCTCAGTCAGGACGAGATCACCGAAATGGTGACCGGATCGATCGCCCCAGATGATGATGGGGTCGCGATCACCTGCCGCCGCAAGAGCTCCTGGCCGGATGGCAACACGCCGCAGCTCGGTGGCCGATGGCTACACGCCGAAGCGGAATGGCAACACTCCGAGCGATTTGAGGGGTCCAATCCGGCCGATCTGCAGGTCGGCGTGTTGCATCGCCCGAGTCGGCCAGTCGCTGAGTCGCTTCTCCGAAATCTACAACAGCTCGCCTGATTGGAAGGCCTGCAACGCGGCGCGTAGGCCGTTGGCACCAATGAACTTGTTGACTTCGCGTACTGCCGGTGACACGTGCGCGATGGTGTCGACTTCGACGGATTGCAGCATCGCCTCCCGGAACCCTTGCACCTCCTGGGTGCGGTTGATCGACTGCTTCTGCAGCGCCAGGATGTCTTTCGGCGTACGGGCCACCGCGGCGACGTAGCGAGCGACTGCCTCGTCGAGTTCAGCGGCCGGAACAACCCGGTTGAACAAGCCCATCTGTACGGCTTCGGCGGCGGTGATGATCGTGCCCGTCGGGAAGAAAATCTCCTTCGCTTTCTTCGGGCCGACCAGCCATGCCCAAAAGGCCGACACGAACCCGGCCCCCAGAGGAAGTTGCGGCGTGCCCACTCGGGTGTCGTCGGCGACGATCGTGACGTCGCAAATGGCTGCCAACTGTGTCCCGCCGGCCAGACACACGCCGTGGACCCTGGCGATTACCGGCAGGCGCAAGTCCCAAATGCGCAGCCACCCGCGCACGATCTTCTCCAGCCAATCCCGATCGGCAGTCACGCCGGGCGGAGGGGCGTGCTCGCCCGAGACGTCGTACCCGGCGCTGAACGCCCGTCCCGCGCCCGTGACGACAGCGACGTGGATGCCGGGATTCGCTTCTGCCTCCTCGAGTGCGGCGATGAGTTCTTGCTGCATCGCGAGCGTAATGGCGTTGAGCTTCTCGGGTCGGTTGAGCGTCACCGTCGCGACTCGTCCTTCGACTTCGTAGATCACCGAATCGGGCATCCCATCACCAGGTCCCAGTCTTCGACGCTCAGTTCGACCGCTGTCCCGAGCCGCACGGTGCCCGCATTGTTGAACAACACGTCGACACCACCGAAGCGAGTCGTCGCGGCATCGACCATGGCGGCTACTGACGCCGCGTCGGCGACGTCAACTTCTACTGACACCGCCAGTCCACCGGCGTCGATGATCGCATCGGCCGTCTCACGGGCCTTATGGGCCCGGATGTCGGCCACGATCACCGCCGCGCCCTCCACCGCGAACCGACGCGCGCTGGCCGCACCCATCCCGGACCCTGCTCCGGTGACGATGGCGACCTTGTTCTCGAGCAGCATGGGCTTTCCTCTTTCGTGGGGGCGGGTTCGCGGTGAGCACACTGTCGCGCGGAACCACGGTCTCGGGCGAGTCGGGTTGGAGCAACCGGGTGGCGCAATCGTTGGCGCATGAAGTTGTCGACGCGGTCGATGGGGTGGTCGCGGTACCTCGATCGTAAATCGCACGCACCCGACAACTGGAATCGCGACGGCCAACCCCCATCCGCATGGGGCAACCGTAAGATGAGCGCGTCAGCTTCAACTGACAGTCTTTCGGCGAAAAAACCGACGGTGTCGGTCGTGTTGAAGCGCACTACCCAGGCGATGTCGCGCCCTGCGCTCGGCGCCGCAGGTATCGTCGCAATCCGGCTGGCGCGATGCCGCACGCTGGAAGGGTGTCGAGCGGGTCCGGTCGTCGTCGCTCATCGTGTGGAGTTGGTCGGTGCCTCCGTTATGAGGTGTCCGGTATAGAGGTCTTCGAAGTTGAGGACGAGCTCGCCGAAGCTCAGGCACCACCGGTACATGCGCATCTCGAGCCGCAGGGGGACCGTTGGACCGCTGCGCAGCCAGGTGACGCCGGGTCCGGCGTCGGGCGAGGTGAGCAAATCACCGGCGGAGCCGATTGCGGCCACCGGATGCACCCGCACCCGACCCCAGGGCATGTTGATCTCTTCAATCTTGAACATCATCGCCGTCGTCGGATCGATCTTGACTGTCATCTGACTGGCCGCAGCATTGAGCCCGTCGCCGGCGATGTAGCCGGCCACGACTTCACCGACCGCGTGGCTGTCGACGAACCTCTCGAACACGTCGAGGTAGTGGTCGCCGGCACGGTCGGGCCAGTACCAGATCTGGTCCCACGTCTCGTGGGTCAGCATGAACTGGGTCTCGGGGAAGATGTCGATGTGCCCCACCGTGGGTGCGCCCACCACGGTCTGGATGGTGACCACCTCGGCGTCGTCGTTGATGGCGACCACATCAAAGGCCTGCCCGATCCACGCCAGGCAGTAAACGCGGTCGCCGACACGGAAATCAGCGAAGGAGGTCGGCGACGTCGCTACGACCGGACCGCCTGAAACTCGTCGAGCGCCTCCAGTGCGAGGGGCACGGGCTGGACAGCTTGGTCGGCGCCTTGGCGCCACACGTAACGCACCGTGCCCCCCGAGTCGACCCCGACCCACGCCTGCTTGGGTGCGTAAAGGATGTGCCCGGTGCCGTAGGCCTCGAATACCCGCCATTGCGGGTCGGAGTACAAGGGGTAGTTCAAGCCGAGACTTTCCACGATTTCGTGGCACTGCGCCAACGGCAGTGGCAGGATCACATGTGCTCGAGCCGGAAAACGTTAGTCGCCGATACCAGCGGGCCCTGGTTGAGGACTCCGACCCAGTGGCGGTACTCACCCCGGCGACCATTCAACGTCATGGTCGGACCATACCAGGAGGAGTGCGCCAAGCACCGGCGAGGGCGGCGCCTCGCAGCACCGGCGGCGCAGCTCACGGTGGCAGTTCCGACAGTCATGAGCTGATGGCGGCGTGCCGGGTGCCGTCAATCGGGGAGCTGACCCCACTGCGGTGGGAGCTGGCGAATGTCGCTCGGGTAATAGCCCGCCCCGACGATCGCCGCGGCCCATGGGTCGAGGTAGCCAAGCAACTCGTCGTAGTCATCACCGATGGCATCGAGGACCGGTTGCTGCTGGGCGTTGGTGGATGCTTCGATCCACTCCCGCACGGCGCGCCCCCGGGATGTGAACGCGACCGGGTCACCGTCGATCCAGCCTCGACGGCGCAGGCGGTCGAGCCCGGCGTCGAGTTGCGACGGGCGCCACCCACGACCGGAGTGGTAGTACTTCGTGGGCATTCCGTAGAAGACCTCGGTCATCAAACCCGCCTCGACGGGGTCGAGTCCTGCGGCCACCCAGGCGGTGATGTGTGAGTCGCCGCGGTACTCGCGGATGATGTCGGCCGCTCGCCACAGCCGTCCCCAACCGGGGCTGGGGAGCGCCAGCGAACGCAGACCGGCGTACAGGAAGCGTCCACTGTCGCTGCACGCGTCCCCGGCCCGCAGCAAGATCTCCGTCGCCCGTTCGACGCCGGGCCGATCACCGAGGACGTGTTGCAGGGCGGCCGTCTGCCCGGCGAGGCGAACGGCGAGGACGGTGTCGCAGTCCGCGGTCTGCCATCCACGCTCGACGTTGGGGATTATGAGGTCGGGGCTGAACACACCGAACGCGGCGACAACGACGTGGCCGGAGACCTGGCCGATGCAGCCGGCTCGGCTGCAGAAGTACGCAGGGAGCTCGGCTAAGGGCAGGCAACCATCGGTAACTGTCGGAGGTCCGAACCCGGCCGCCTCGAACGCGTCGTGCACCTCCGGGGCGAAGTACACCGAGGCGGCGATCGGCTCGAAGCCGGCGTGGAGTCGGCCGGCCCGCTCGGCATCGACGCTCGCCTGAGTGAACGACGGCGCCCCGACGTCGCCGGCTGTTCCATCGCCTGGGACGACCGATGGGCGGCCGGGGCCGACGATGACCTCGCTCACACCGCACCTACCTCAATAGTGTCCGACGACGCGCCGAACGGGTGCAAGCCGTTGGCGATCAACCACTCGTCGACGCTGGGGTGCAGGACCTGCTGCTGCGGGCTGGACGGGTAGTAGCCGCCACCTGCCCGCAAGGCGGCGCCCCACGGCTGCAGCAGACCCAGGAGCTCTACCACCGCCGCTTCGCCGAGGGATTCCTCGATCGGCCGGCAGTAGCGGTCCACCGTCTCCTCGACCTCTTCGCGAGCTGCCCGCCCGGCCGCGGTCGGACCGCCGGCGTCAAGCAGACCACGGGCGGTGAGCCGATCGTCGGCGCCGTCAAGCTCGGCGTCGGTCCAGCCGCGGCCCGCGCTGTAGGACTTGGGCGGGAAGCCGGCCAAGCGTTCGGTGAGCACCTGGATCTCACAGCCGTCGAATTCGTGGTGCACGAAGGCGTGCACGAACGCGTCGCCACGAAACTCGCGAACTCGCTCGGCGAGCCGCCACATGCGTAGCACCGGGTCATCGGGGAGCCCTCGGGCGACCACACCGGCATACGCGGCCGCCCGGCGAGCTGCAGGCGGCTGCCGGCACGCTCGAGCAGATCGTTGACACGGTCGATGCCAGCAGGTGGGTCGCCCAGGATCCGATGCAGCTGCGCGGCCGTGCCCCGGTCGCGGGCGTCCCACATCGCCTCCGGCTCGGCGATGGTCCAGCATTCGGCGGCGGCGGCCACGCGATCGTCGGGTTGAACACCCCGAACGCCGCCGCGATCACCTCGCCCAGTGGCCTGCCCAGCAGTGCGCCACGACCGCAGAAGTAGGCGTGGTAGTCCGTCATCAACACCGTGCCCCAGTGCGACCGGCCCCACTCGTCGTCGGCGCGACCCGTCGTCGGTCCGTGACCGAGGGCGTGGAACGCGTCGTGAGCCTCCTCGGCGAAGTAGACCGATCCGACGATCGGCTCGATCGCTGCGGCCAGGGCTCGACCCTGAGGTGAGCGGCTCACGCAGTCACTTCCGGCGGTGGGGTGCTCGCCGATCCAGGCCACGTCGAAGCCCCTTCTGACCCGGGACGTGGAACGGCGCCAGGAACGTACCGAAGCCGACTCATGTCGATCCTTCCTTTCTCTCGCTCAGAGGGTGCCCGACGGCGGGCGAACACGCCGCCCCATCCAACAGGTCCGATGAGATAGTTGGAAAACTTACCGTACAGTGCACCACGGCGGACTTTTCAATTCGCGATTCCGGTTTTCCACTACACGTTGAAGCGGATCTCCAGCACGTCGCCGTCGGCCACTTCGTAATCTTTACCTTCGACCCGCAGTTTGCCGACGTCTTTGGCCTTGTTCCACGAACCGAGTTCCAGCAACAGGTCCCACTGAATGCACTCGGCCCGGATGAATCCGCGCTGGAAGTCAGAATGAATTTCGCCGGCACACTCGGGAGCCTTCGCCCCGGCCCGGAACGTCCACGCCCGGCTCTCCTTCTCGCCCGTCGTCAGGAACGTGCGCCGTCCGAGAAGGTGATACGCGCTGTGCATGAGCCGGGGCAGAGCGCCTTCACCGAGGCCCAACGCGTCGAGCATCTCTTTGCGTTCGTCGCCGGTCATCTGCGCCGCTTCGGCCTCGAGCTGGACGCACATGCCGAGCACGTCGGCGTGTCCGTCCATCACCTTCGTCACCGGCGCGGCCAGTTCGTCGGCTCGGTCCACGTCGTCCTCACCGACATTGACGACGCACAGGACGGGCTTGTTGGTCAACAGGAAGAACGGTTTGAGATCGACCCGGTCGTCGGCCGACAACGCCACACGGTACAGCGGGTTACCCTCGGCCAACTGAGCGTAGGCCCGCTCCAAGGCCGGCAGTCCGGCCGCCTTGGTTTTGTCGACTTTCGAAGCGCGTCGGATGCGGTCGATCTGCGTCTCGGCAGTGGCGAGGTCGGCCAGCGCCAGCTCGGTCTCAACCACGGCGAGGTGCTCGAGCGGATCGGATGGTCCGGGTACCTCGTCGCCGCCCGTTCCCTTGTCGAAAGCCCGCAACACGAACACGATGGCGTCGACCTCACGGATGTTGGCCAGGAACTTGTTGCCCAGCCCCTCACCCTTGCTGGCGCCCTCGACCAGGCCGCCGATGTCGACGAACTCGCTCGTGGCCGGCACCACGTTGACGCTTTTCGACATGGCCGCCAGCGCGTCGAGACGGTGATCGGGAATGCGGGCCCGCCCGATGTTGGGGTCTTTGGTGGCGAACGGGTAGGGCGCAGCCAGGGCTCCGCCGCCGGCGAGGGCATTGAACAGCGAGGACTTCCCCGCGTTAGGAAGTCCGACAAACCCGAAGCGCTCCATGAGGGCCGAGAGGCTACTCCCACTGATCGAGGGTTGTCGGAGCGTCGGTGGTCGTCCGGCGCGGCTGGAATTCGCCACAGTCGGCGGCTAGATTGATATACGGATGGTCTGCCTCTTGGACGGGTCGCTCGTGACGCGGCTGGCCGTCGAGCGCTGCGGCGTTCCCCGCTCGGACTTCTTCATGATGCACGAAGACCTGGAGTACACGACCCGCATCGGTGCGGCTGGGTCCAACGTCATGATGTCGACGCACATCGCAACCGCACCAATGTACCTAGGCTCCGGAGGGGGCACATCCCCGCGTCGGTGGTGGCGGTCGTATTACCAGAGCCGGAACCACCTTCGGATGGTGCTCGATCGCCGTTCGCTGGTCGGCGTGGCCGGGTGGCTCGTGAGGGAGGGATCGATCATCGCCGCAGGTTTCCGAGGTGGCAGTGGCGGTTTGGTGAAGGCTCGGCTGGTACTGCGAGGGGCGATCGACGCCGTCCGTCATCGCATGGGTCGGACCATCGAGCCGGGGTCGGTGTGAGAAGTTCAGCCGCGTCGTGGCTTGGGCAATTGCAGGGCCGCTGGCTACACTCGCCTTGAGCCGCGGGATCGAAGCGTCCCTCCACCCACACAGCAAAGGTACGAACCATGCGCAAAGCCAAACGAGGAGCCGCGGTCGTCGCCGTGCTTTCTCTCGTCTTCATCACCGCGTCATGCGGCAAGAGCAAGAAGACGACCGACACGACGGTAGCCGCCGGCCCTGACACCAGCGCCGCTGTGGCGCCCGATACGACAACGGCCGCCGCTCCTGACACCACAACCGCAGCTGCGGCGGCCACGACTGCGGCCGCCGAGACCACGACCGCCGCCGCGGCCGAGACCACGACTGCCGCCGGCGCAACCGACACGACCACCGCCGGCGCGGCCGCCACACCGGCCGGCACCGTCACTGCATGCGAAGTCACCGACTTGGGCGGTGTCGACGACAAAGGCTTCAACCAGGCCGGATACGCCGGAGTGACCCGAGCCGTGAAAGAACTTGGCGTGAAGGGTGACCTGCTCGAGTCGAAGACCGACGCCGACTACGCCCCCAACATCCAGGCGTTCGTCGACAAGAAGTGCTCCGTGATCATCACGGTCGGCTTCCTGCTCGGCGGAGCGACGGCCACGGCCGCGAAGGCCAACCCGACAGAGCAGTTCGCCATCATCGACGCCGATGCCAAGGACGACAACGGTACGCCGAATAACTTCGCCGACGACAAAGTCCTTCCTAATGTGCGCGCCCTCAAGTTCGCCACCGATCAGCCGTCGTTCCTGGCCGGCTATCTGGCGGCCGGCATGAGCAAGAGCGGAAAGGTCGCCACCTACGGCGGCATCAATATTCCGCCGGTCACGATCTTCATGACCGGTTTCGCCAATGGCGTCAAGTACTATAATGATAAGAAGGGCACCAAGGTCGTGGTGCTCGGTTGGAACGGCAAGGACGGCAGTTTTGCCGGTAACTTCACGAGCCTCGACGACGGCAAGAAACTCGCTCAGGGTTTCGCCGATGAGGGCGCCGACATCATCTTTCCGGTGGCCGGTCCGGTCGGACTCGGCTCCTCTGCATACGCCAAGGAGAAGGGCGGCATCCGTATCATCGGTGTCGACGTCGACCAGAACGTATCGAACTCGAAGGAAAGCAGCGTCTACCTCACGTCGGTTCTGAAGAACATAGAGAACGCCGTGTTCGACACAATCTCGAACGTCAAGAAAGACGGAAAGCCGGGAGCCGACTACCTCGGTACGTTCGCCAATGGCGGTGTCGGTATCGCCCCGTTCCACGACCAGGACGCCGATGTTTCGGCGGCGCTGAAGGA
>JANYDT010000179.1 GCA_025359845.1 Acidimicrobiia bacterium | reverse complement strand
GTCTTGTTGAGGAGCATGGTGCCAATGTGGGTGAGGGCACCGTGCGCCGGTATGTGTCGGTTGTGCGGGGTCGTCACGAGTTCGCGCCGGCGAAGGTGATGGTTTCGCAGTTGCACCGGTTGGGTGATGAGGGCGAGGTCGTCCACTCCAGCCGCCTCAGGACCCGTTGCGCGCGGACCGGTCATCGTTGGTGGACGTTTCCGGGCGTCGCTGAACCGCCGTAACCCAACGGGATCGTCGAGCCCGCCGATCCTTGGTCCAGTGCCGCCCCGGTTTTGTCGGTCTCGAACACCGCTGTCGTCGTCAAGGGCCGCACGTTTCGTGAAGGGGTCGGCTTGGTCCAGATGACCTCACACCGTTGCACTCGGGGCGTGCCCACGAGCAGATTTTCGACCGCGGCGACGTACGCAGCGTACGCCGGCGTCGTCACGAACGCCGCCGCCGCCTCGCCGTCGCGGTAAAGCTGGAAGGCGCGGATGATGTCGGGGTCATCGGCGTCGAACAGGTACGAGTACTCCTCGTGACCGTCGTCGTTCTCGATCGCAGGACGCAGAAGCCGATCCCACACGGCGTGAACCTCGTCGCGACAACCGGGGCGGGCGTGGTGCTCGATCAGTACACCAACGCTCACGACGCCTCCTCGACAGTCAGTGCTCGCCACGGATACGTGGACGGCCCGGGGGTTGAGTACCCGCTGCTCTGCGAGGGCAAACCAGGGCGGGACGGTCAGACGCTCCCTACTCGGCGTGAACTTGCGGGCGAGCATGTCTCACTCCATGCGCAGCCGGGTCGGGTCGTCTCGATACTTCGCGAGTGCTTCGACGTCGAGCGTCAGCGTGCGGTCCCCGGCGGGGTGCTGGCGCCATCACTGCTGTGCAGCTCGTTGCCCATGGGCTAAGACGATAGGGCGGCACGGCGAGAGCAGGGCGGCTTGCAACGTATGGTTGCGTCCCTCGATGTTTTGTAGTACAGTACCTTGAGTGGAGTTGGACATACGGCCGTCGGCCCTGAAGCACGGCGTCACCAGCGAGTCGATCTCTCACGCCGTGACCTTCCCGCTGCTCGTCGACAACGAGTTTGCGGAAGGGGAGCCGCCGAAAGTGTTGATACTCGGCCCCGACACGGCGGGCAACGTGCTCGAAGTGATCGGCGAGTTCAACGAAGACGCGTTCCGAATCTTTCACGCCATGCCCGCACGAACGGGCTACCTACGGATGCTGCAACGAAAGGAGAACCAATGAACGAACCCATGAAGTACCGCATCGAAACAGGCGATGTAACCCTGTCTGACGGCACGGTACGTACCGAAGCTGACTATGAGCGGATGGCGCTCGAAGCCGAAACGATGGAGCCGGACTACGACGCGATTTTCGCCCGAGCACGAGCGAAGGGCGGCCGACCCTCACTGGGCGAGGGCATCTCGCCGGTGCTCCAGGTGCGTCTCGATGAGCAACTGCGCCAGCAGCTCGCTGAGCGAGCGAAGCGGGATCACACGACACCATCGAGCATCGCTCGCGACGCCATCCAAGCCTTCCTCGCTTCCTGACCAGCCCCAAGGACCAGTTTCGTCACAGGACAAAACTCCTCCGGTGCTCATGTAAGCAGATGCGCACCTGCGCACTTGCGTACGTGAGTGTTAGTCAGGCCTTGGTGCGTTCTGCCGTCTTGAACCCGCCGTTGATGACCACCTTGTCGGCCATCGCCTGGCAGTCGGCGTACTTCTCGTACCCCTGAGAACCGTCGACAGCGACGATCGCGCCGTTGTCAGCTGTCAGTCACCATGCCCATTTCTTGTCTGCACGCTTTTAACAGTGAAACTTTGCCACCGAAGGCCTCCTCGCGAAGTACGAACTGGTGTTCGCTATCGGACAAGATAGCGCCAACTTCTGACGTTCGCGCCAAGGCTCAGATCACTCGGCTGGCGGCGTTCTCGATGTCGCAGGCGGCGTGGCGGATGTAGCGATGCAAGGCTCGGCCGCCGGGGGCGTGGCCAGTCTGCCGGGCGATCTCACGGTCGGATGCGCCGGCTTCGGCCGCGACGGTGACGAACTCGGCCCGAAACGAGTGTCCGGTGTAATCGGGGT
Organism: Acidimicrobiia bacterium; assembly: GCA_025359845.1. Taxonomy (GTDB): domain Bacteria; phylum Actinomycetota; class Acidimicrobiia; order Acidimicrobiales; family JANYDT01; genus JANYDT01. The sequence goes on along the minus strand of JANYDT010000179.1, from coordinate 1,000 downwards.
GAGGCAGCCGAGCCGCGGTGGCGAGGCGTTTCACGATGAGGTTGACCGCTTCGCCCCGGGTGAGCGGTCCTTGCAGCCGGTCCCACTTGTCGACAGCTCGCCATACCGGTCCCGTGGTGATCTTGGCGGCTTCAAGCCAGGTGTTGAGCGCCGTCACCGGACAGTGCTCGGGACGGATGCCGTAGGGAATCCACTTCGTGTCGCCACGGCCGTCCTGGTCGCTCTTGCTGCTGCTGCGGATTTTCGAATTTCCCCGTTGTCGATCACCGAAATTCCCCAGGTGTCGTGTGGGGTGGTGAGTTTCGTTTGAGCCTATGTCAGGTAGGAGGGGTCACCTCGTTGTCGAGGAGGTCGTTGAGCGCGATGGGTTCGGAGCAGCTGGGGCAGAGTCCGCCGTAGCCGATTCGGGTCATGAAGGTGTGGCAGTCCTCGCAGCGTTGCTGGCCGAGTGCGCGGACGCCGCAGGTGGCGCATTCGTAGACGGTGATTGGGCGTCGTGGCAGTCCTGGAGGGACCACGACGGAGGCGGGTTGGGTGTTGTGGCGGCGCCGGTAGGCGACGGCTTTGCAGGCGTCGGAGCAGAACTGTCGTCGTCCGTTGGGCGTGAACGGTTGGCCGCAGACGGGGCAGGTCATCGTGACGGTATCGTGACGCAACGGGGGGCTGGTGGTCACGGTTTTGTTGCTGTGATGGCGCGTCGGGTGGCTTCGGCTCGGGCGCGGTGGGTGCGCATCCGGTAGCTGTCGCCGTCAATGTTCATGACCACGGAGCGGTGGAAGGGGCGGTGGAGCATGGTGCAAGGTGCAGCGCTGGACCAGGACTTTGGCGCCGAACCCCGAATTGACGGCCTTTCGCAGCGCTTTGGACCCGTCAAGCACGACCAACAGGCCGGCGTCGGTGTTGTGAGTGTGGTCTTCTGGTTTGGCCCCTCTTGTGGTTGTAGCGCGCGTCTGATTTGGCCCCGTTTGGTGGGTCCGTGGTTGGGGGCTGGGTGTTGTGG
>JANYDT010000129.1 GCA_025359845.1 Acidimicrobiia bacterium | reverse complement strand
CTCGACGCCGTCCACGCCTTTCGCGGCGACTCGGCCACGGGTGGCCTGATCACCGGATCCACCGAGTCGCGCCAATTCCAGATTCTTCACGGCCCTACGCCCCATGTTTGGGCCACGGCCATCGGCACCCGCAATCTCGAGCAGGCCCACGAGCGGTGCGTCGCCGCCGGCATCCCGTGCACCGAACCGGCCCTGACCGCGTGGGGCGACGCCGGGATCCGCTACTTCTTCGCCGAAGTGGGCGGCATCGTCTTCGAGGTCATGAGAGCGGAGGCCAAATCATGACCCGGATCATCTCCGCCGATTCGCACATGCTTGTGCTCGATGAGCACGTGCTCGCGCATCTGCCCAGCGATCACCACGAGGCGTATCTGTCGCAACCGGGCGCGCACCGAAAAGCCGGTTTCACAGCCGAATCGGGCGGTTCGGGCGCCTCGGGCGATGCTTCGGGCGATGCCCCGAAAGGCGAGTGGGACCCGCACGCCCGTCTCGCCGACATGGGCCTCGACGGTGTCGAAATCGAGGTCATCTACACCGATCCCACCGGCGGCGCGGCGTTCTACAAACTCGACCCACGGGCCGGTCGAGCCGCCATAACGGCGTTCAACTCGGCCGCTCTAGACTTTGCCGCGGTCGCTCCGTCGCGTCTGGTGATCGTGCACCTACTGCCGCTCCACGACATCGACGCGGCGATTACCGAAGTGCACCGTCTCGCCGACCACGGCGCGCGTGCGCTTCAACTTCCTTTGTATCCAGGCGATGCGGGGCTGCCGCTGTACTACGACGCCTCGTACGAAGCGCTGTGGTCGGCGATCGAAGAGGTGGGCCTACCGGTCAGTCTCCACGTGTGTCCGCCGGCCGGTCGCGGGCTCGGCAAAGACCCGACGCCGGCGCGCGGCATCTTCCAAGTCATGCCGCCAATCCTGATGGCTCAGCCGATGGTCGAGCTGATTCTCACCGGCACGTTCACCCGCCACCCGGGGCTGCGCATAGTGCTCGTCGAAGCCGGACTCAGTTGGATTCCGTACAAGCTCGATCGCCTTGATCGGGTGTATCACAAGGCCGGCTGGAAGGCCCGAGGCATGGCCCTCGACGACCTGCCGTCGGAGTATTGGCGCCGCAACATGGCCGCCACCTTCGAAGAAGACGAACTCGGCTTATCGCTACGCGACCACATCGGAGTCGACAACCTGCTCTGGGCGACCGACTACCCGCACCCTGACAGCACCTTTCCCAACTCGCAGAAGGTGATCGCCACCGAGTTCGCCGCGTGCCCACCGGAGGACGTTTTGAAAATGACGAGCGCCAACGCGGCGCGGCTGTACCGGTTGTAGCCGACCAAGGCCACGGTACGGCCGCGGGCGAAGGCCTGCTTTGCAACATGAGCCTGCTGTTTGCGGTCAGCTCATTGCGAAATACACGTAGGAGTCTTGGTTGTTTCGGATATCGTCCCAGCCGAGTCGCATGAGCGGTTTCGCCCCAAGTTGGGCGTCGGTGCGGGCGAAGAGCATTAATCCGGTTTGCGTAGTGCCGTCATCGAGCGACGAGTACGGGTCGATGTTGCCGTTGGGCCGGTCGCCCCACTTGAGCAGTCCTTCGTTGCAGCAGCCGGCATCGGCGTCGTCGCCGAGCCAGAACCAGCTGAGCGATCCGAGGTTGCGTGAGCTGGCGTCGGTCGCCTTCACTAGGGTGTAGTCGACTCGGACGCCTCGCAACGGTGCCCCGCCGGCCGCGGCGAAAATATCTTCGGGTGTGTTTTCAGGGAAGGAGTTGACCCAACTGGTGGCGTCGGGGAGGTACTCCTTCACCACGATGCGTTTGGTGGCAATGTCGGCGCCGGGCGCGTTCTTGTTCGTGGATTGAGTCCATTCGAACACTTCACCGGGCCGGTAGGGGTCGAGCTTGGAGCCCTTCGGTTGCCATTGGGTCTTCGCGCCGACGCTGACACAATCGAACGAGGTGCCCGGGGCTCGCGCCCCCAGAGGCGAGCATGCATTCCCAGCGGCGACTTTGAGGATTCGTTTTCTGGGCGGTGGCCGTTTTGCCGCCATCGCCGGCGCAGCGCCGAGAGCGCTGACGCTGAGGACGACCGCGCCAACACCGGCGAGGAGGCCGAAGTTGAAACGAAATGCGCGCAGTAGCGCCGCGTGGAGGGTCGGTTTGGTGAATCTGGAATTTGTGGACACGGGTTGTCTTTCGGGCTCGGGCGGTCGTGGATACGGTCGTGGATGCGTAGCGAGTCTGTCAGAAAGGCACCTCCTAGGTGACGAGACCGGTGCCGGTTGCTCGCCCAGAAAAAGACTCGACAGTTCAACGGCGTCGAGGCTGGTGGGTCAGGGCGTTGGTTCGCGCCGCGCCAAGGCGAGAACGTAGTGCCACTGGGCGTCTGACACCGGCATGACGCTCAAGCGGTTCGCCTTTTGCAAGAGGTGGAAATGACCGAGGGCGGCAGCGTGCGGGCGGAGCTCTTGCAGCCTGAGCACTTTGCCGAAACGTTCCACGAAGCGGACGTCTCGGCTGAGCCAGCGCGGTTTGTCGGGTTTGGAAGCCGGGTCGAAATAGTGACTCGCAGGATCGAACTGGGTCGGGTCGGTGTAGGCCTCTCCGGCGATCTCGGCCACGCCCGCGACGCCAGGAACCTTGCAACTCGAATGGGCAAAGAAGAACCGGTCTCCGGGCGCCATATCGTGCATCCAGTTTCTGGCCCGGTAGTTGTGAACGCCGTCCCATCGGAACAATCTCCGAGGCTCCGCCGCGAGATGGTCTATCGACAGTTCTTCGGGCTCCGACTTCATCAACCAATAGGCCATGACAACTCCCGACGAGCGAATGACACGGTCACGGGTCGAGAAACTACGTGATGGCAACTCGTGTCGTGTTGCGGACGTCGCGAACCCGTACAAGTCCGAGCCGCTGAGGCCTCCGAAGCGGACCAAGCCGCTCGGGGCCGCGGCAGGAGTAAGGTCGCCACGTGGCACAAACGCCCGTCGACCCCAAACTGATCCGCTCTCGCGCGGCCCTGGCCGACGAGCAGTTCCGCCACGAGTTTCGGACGTTCCTGAAAGCCAGTCATCCCGGTCGCCCGCCCAAGGATCGGGCAGCTGCGGCGCAGTGGCAAAGGGACTTCAACGCGCTCCTGGTCGATTCGGGCTGGGGGTCGGCGTCGTGGCCGATCGCCTACGGCGGTATGGATCTGCCGTTCGAGAAGCAGGTGATCTACACCGAGGAGTTCGCTCGCGCCAACGTCCCCGGTCCACTCGGTACAGGAGTGGGGATCGTCGGTCCTACGATCGTGAAGCACGGCACCGACGACCAAAAGAACCGGTGGCTTCGACCCATGCTGCGCCACGAGAAAGTATGGGCGCAAGGATTCTCCGAACCGGAGGCCGGATCTGACCTCCCATCGCTGCGCACGACGGCGGTGCGTGAGGGCGAGACGTACGTGGTCACCGGTCAGAAGGTGTGGTCATCGAGCGCCGACATCGCCGACGTAATTTTCACGCTGGTGCGGACGGGCGAGCGCGAAGAACGCCAGCGAGCAATTACCTATTTGGTCATTGACGCGCACGCTCCGGGCGTGGACGTGCGTCCGATTCGAGACATGACGGGCGGCGCGCATTTCTGCGAGATCTTCTTCGACGGCGTGCTCGTGCCGGTCGCCGATCGGATCGGGGAGGAGAACCACGGGTGGGATATCACACGCACCAGTCTCGGACACGAGCGGGCCGCGGGCGCCTACCAGCAAGCGAAGCGGTACCGTCGCATTCTCGATGAACTGATCGCCCTGGCCCAGCAGCGCGGTCGGACCACTGAGCCGGCCATCCGCCAAGAACTTGCCCGTCTCGTGACCTGGCAGCGCATTCTCGAGTACTCCGGAATGCGCACGATCCACAGGATCGTAGAGCACGGCGAACCGGGTCCGCAGTCCTCGGTTTCGCGGCTCTCGACGTCGCTGTTCGAACGCCACATCCACGTCGTTGCCGTTGACCTCTTAGGAGCGCACGGCCTGCTCGATCGCCGTGACGGGCACGCGGTCGAGCGGGGTCGCTGGACGTGGGGCTTCCTGCGGACCCGGGCATCAACGATTGGCGCAGGCACAGCCGAGATCCAGCGCAACACGGCGGGCGAGCGAGTCCTCGGGTTGCCGCATGAACAGGAGGTGGCACCGCGCTCC
>JANYDT010000121.1 GCA_025359845.1 Acidimicrobiia bacterium | reverse complement strand
TTTTCTGGGCATCGTCGGTTTCTCCGAGATCGCTCGTGAACTCAAACCCGAGCAGCTTCCCGAGGTCTCCTGGGACTTTGTGTACGGCACCAACATGCAGCACGCATTCCTGTTGTCACGGCGCATGCTGGCCAAGCAGACGGGCACGAAGCAGATCATCATGATCACCGACGGTGAACCGACGGCACACATCCTGCCCAACGGCGAGCCGTTCTTCTCGTATCCGCCTGTGCGGGAGACCATCGAAGCGACTCTCACCGAAGTGGCGCGGTGTACCCGCGAGCAGATCACCATCAACACCTTCATGCTCGACGCCACGAGCTATCTGAAGGCGTTCGTCGAGCGCATCACGCAAATGAACCGTGGCCGGGCGTTCTTTACCACCCCCGAGAACCTCGGCGACTACGTGCTCGTAGACTTCATCGATCAGAAGCGCCGTATGAAGCAAACCGCCGGCCGCCGTTAGGCACGTTCCCTCGCTCTTCGCGACCCTACGGTTCCTCAAGCACCCTGTAATGCTGGAGGCGCGCCTCGGCGTGAGGTGAGCGGCTCAGTTCGCAGGTCAGGAGGCGATGCGAGCGGGTTCCGAGAAGCGTGATGGTGGCCCGAGCGTTGTGCTTGGCATCAATGACGACCACCTCGAACGGGCCGTGTTCGTCCACGAGGCGGCTGGCCTGGGCGCGGCGCCGGGCGAAGGTTTCGTCGGGCCCTACGTTGTCGGCGAAAAGGGCGTCGGCGTCAACGTCGGACCAACCGTTGAGCAAGGCCACCACTCGTGAACCAAGGTCGCCCATAGGGCCGAGGTCCGAGACGGTGGATTGCACGAGATTTCGCATTACGATTCGGTTCATACTGAACATCTTGGCGTATGTGATATTGGCCAAGGCGATGATGCCAATAGACCCATCGGACTGCCAGCTCATATTCGATCCGTAGCCGGGAAGGCCACCGCTGTGACCGATGATTGCACCCGTGACGCGATCGAAGAAACGTGTGAGGCCCATACCGTACCCGCCACCGAGAGGCAGGTTGGGCTCCGCCATGATCGGCGTGTGGATGGCCGCCATCTCCACTCGCGACCCGGCGCTTACCGGCCCTGGTTGAGTGGGATCGGAAAGGAACCGCACCCAACGGGCCAGGTCTTCGACGGTGCTCCAGAGGCCACCCATCGGGGCGATCACCCCGTCGCCGGGGAGGTGCGGTTCGATTTCGACGCCATCAGCAACCTTGCGGTAGGGCCTGGCCCAGTCCACGTCGGCATTGGGCACCTTCCACCCGGTGCTCGCCATCCCGAGCGGAGCGAGAATGCGCTCGACGATCAGGTCTTGCGCGGTTCGGCCCGTCACCCGTTCTATGACCCGTCCGATGCTCCCGTAACCGAGGTTGGAATACTCGTAACCCGTGCCAGGGGCAAAGATCGAAAACACGCCGGTTTGCAGCATTGCTTCGAATTCAGAAGCAGAGCAGTCAAGATGGCGATCGGCCCACGCGTCATCTTCAGGAAGCCCGGACGACATGGTGAGCAGATGGCGCAGCGTGATAGGCGTAGGCGAGGCGGGCCAGGCCCTCTCGGTCGCAGCGTCGAGTGGTGCGAGTTCGGGAGCAAGGTCGCGCACGGGCGTTTCGAGTTCGAGAACCCCTTCGTCGCGCAGCAACAGCGTGAGCGCGGCCGTAAACGATTTGGTCATTGAGGCGATCCGAAACCGTGTGTTAGTGGTTGCCCCGCCGAAACTGGTCGAGTCGGTGAGCACGCCATCGACGAGCATGCCGGTCGCCGCCATCGGCGCGAGTGAAGCCTCGATCGTGGCGACAACGATATCGAAGGTCCTCTTGGCAATCACGCGATGTTGTATAGCGCCGCGGCCGGAGGGCGCGCGAAATATTCGCAAGATTTCGTGAAGAAGTTGCAAGCTTCCCGGAGCCGCTCGCACTCCTTGACATCGAGAGGCAAACAGCCTCCACCGCCCAACGGAGAACGAAACATGCGCACCAAGATCAACACCACCGAGAAGATCAACACCACCAAGAAAATCACCGCCCGCCTCGCCATCGCCGGTCTCAGCCTCGGAGCGGTGTTCGGACTCGGATTCACGCAAGCCTCGTCGGCCGGCGCCACGACGATCATCCGCTCGAAGTCCAACATCACCAACAACCGACTCGCCGGTGGCCCGGGTGGCCCGGCCCCCGTTGGCATCAGGCGCTACCCGCCCAACGGCTACCCGTGCCTTGGCTGTCACCCATGCCCACCCGATTTCTGCGACAACGACAACAACATGGTCGTGTGGCATGACCCGACCGGCGGCACCCTCGTGGGTTGGTTCGCGGCCCACGCCACTGCGTGACCAATTGTGTAGTTTCCTTCCGCCTCGTCGTCCTCGCGAATGAGGACGACGAGCGAGTGAGGCTGTTACTCGCGGCGCGGTCAGGCGGCGCCATCTGAACGCCGAACTCGTCTACCCGACGCGAGTGAGCGTCACCTCCACATCGAGGGCGGCCCCGCCCCCGCCTTGATAGATCCCGCGTAAGGGGCTCACGTCGCCGTAGTCGCGACCTCGACCGACCACGATATGGCGCTCGCCCACGGTGGCACCGTTGGTGGGATCGAAGGCCCTCCACTCGCCCGTCCACAGCTCGACCCAGGCGTGGCTCTGACCCCACACCAATTCGCCGAGGTCGGTATCGGGCGAAGGGTGGAGATACCCCGACACGTAACGAGCGGGGATGCCCAGCGAGCGGGCCAGGGCGATGGTTACATGGGCGAAGTCTTGGCAAACGCCAGTCCGGTTGGTGAGTGCTTCGGTCGCTGGCGTCGAGACTTGAGTTGTCCCGGGTTGATAGCGCATTTCTTCGTGTGTCCATTCGCCCAAAGCCCTTGCGACCACGTCGGGGGTGGACTTTCCGCGTAGCGAATAGGCTACCTCCCGGCCGATCTGATCCACCGCCGTAAAGGATGTCGGAGCCAGAAACTCGGCCATAGCGTCACACAGCGATGAAGACTGGAGGTCGGTCCACGACGCTTGCGCGCGGCGTGCCTTGGGCGGGGAGGTCTCGACGACCGAGGTCATCGTGATGTCGAGCTCGGTGTGAGGTACGTGAACGTCGAAGACGTCGACGTGGGTGCCCCAATAATCGCGAAACCGCATTATCGGTGACAATGGGGCCACCGTCAGACGATGTTCAAGCACCCTTTGTCCATCGGCTGATTGCGGCGTCATTCGCACCTCGTTGTACGATCCGGTGACTCGTCGACCGTAGCGATATGTGCTGCGATGCGTGACTTCGATACGCCAACTCATGGCGTGCCTGTCAAGACGGCTGCATCCAGGGCGGGGACGTCTGGGCCGCCGACTGCCGTGAGCGCGTTGATGATTTCATTGCTCCACTCGGTAGCGCTGGTGCGACGGAAGTATTGTTCGCCGATGGCATCGCTCGCGGCGGAAGACATTGTCTGCAGGCGATCCAGGCGCGCCCCCAGGTCGACCAGGAGTTCGTCCATGCGGGCGAACTCCAGTCCGGTGCGGGCTCGGCCGAGAAGGCGGCGCGCTTCGTCGGGCGTGCCGAAGCGCCCGTCCATCGGGTCGAGTTGGGCGAGGCAGCGTTCGGCTTCGGTCAATGCGTTGAAGATGGACCGCGGGAACAGCCGATCGAGCAGAAGGAACTCGGCGACAAGGAGGGGCTCTACCCCGCGCCGATACTTGCGGAGATAGGCCTCGTGACCAGAACACGAGCGCAGCGTTATGGTCCAATCCGACGAATCGGCGGCCGCGAAATCGGCCAAATCCGCCAAATCAGGCAGTAGGCGGCACCGATCGGCCAATAGTCGAGCGGTCATGTCGACTCGTTCCAGCGATCGTCCGAGTACGAGAAATCGGTAGCCATCATCGCGGCTCATCGTTGAGCCGGTAAGGCCCTCCATGATGGCTGCCCGCTCCTTCACATAACCGAAGAAGCCATGAAGGCCCCGGGTTTGGACAAGTTCGTGTTGCTCGGTCAACGCATTGAAGGTGGCGTTCAAGCACTCCCACATCTCCGAAGAAATGGCCTCACGAACGCCTCGTGCATTCTCGCGCGCTGCGGTCAACGAACCGATTATTGAACTGGCGGTCGACGGGTCGAACGCCAACCGATCAGTAACAATCGAAGCCCACTCTTCTTCGTCGTCGGTAACCGCCACGCCCATGACATCGAGAAGATCAGCCGAGGCGCGCCGCTCGTCGGTCACGTTGCCTTCCAGCAAGCTCTGGAGGTGAACGTCGAGGATCCGGGCCGTGTCTTCGGCGCGTTCGACGTATCGACCGACCCAGTACAAAGACTCTGCGATCCGGCTCAGCATGGCGGTCGTCCCTGTTGTTGCTGTTGTCGTTGCTGCTGTTTGCGGGTGCCCGAACCCTGTGTCTGCATGGCCTGTCCGGCCCGACCGGCTTCCGGTCGTATTCGGTTTCGGGGCGCAGCGACCACCGCGGGAGCGGCCTCGGCTGGCGCGTCGAGGCATTCATCGGCGAGGACCCACGTGTCTTTGGATCCGCCACCCTGACTGGAGTTGACCACGAGCTTGCCTTCCCTCAGGGCCACCCGCGTGAGGCCGCCCGGCAACACCCACACGCGTTCGCCATCGTTGACGGCGAAAGGTCGCAAGTCGAGGTGGCGGGGACGAATGCCGTTGGGCGTATGGGTGGGCGACGTCGACAACGTCACCGGGCGCTGGGCGATCCACAACCTGGGCGCCGCCTCGATCGCCGCTCGCACCGTATTGATCTCTTCATCGGTGGCCTGGGGACCGATCACGATGCCATAACCGCCCGAAGCGTCGACGGGCTTACATACCACCGCGTCGAGATGGGAGAGCACGTACTCGCGCTGTTCGGGGTCTTCGAGGCGATAAGTCTCCACATTGGCCAGAACCGGCTCCTCGCCCAAGTAGTACCGGATCATGTCGGGAACGTACGTATAGGCCAGTTTGTCGTCGGCGATCCCGTTACCGACGGCGTTGGCCAGCGTTACGTTGCCGGCACGCGCTGCGTTGAGGATTCCGGGGCATCCAACGAGCGAATCCGGCCGAAATTGCAGGGGATCGAGGTAGTCGTCGTCGATGCGCCGATACACGACATCGACTCGCTGTTCGCCGTCGGTCGTACGCATGTGAACGACGTTGTTGCGACATACGAGATCGGCTCCCTCGACGAGTTCGATTCCCATGAGACGGGCGAGGAACGAATGCTCGAAATAGGCCGAGTTGTAGACGCCAGGGGTGAGCAGGACGACCTTCGGCTCGGGCGACGCATTATGGGGCGCGCTGGCCCGGAGCGCGGCCAAGAGCCGCTGAGGGTATTCGGCGACAGACCGAACACGGTGGCTGGCGAACAATTCAGGAAAGACCCGCAACATCGCTTTACGGTTTTCGACGACATAAGAGACGCCGGACGGGGTGCGCAGGTTGTCTTCCAACACCTTGAACGATCCGTCGATATCGCGCACGAGGTCGACGCCGGCCACGTGCACCCGAACCCCGTTACCCGAATCGACCCCGGCGGCCTGGCGATGAAAGTGCGCGGATGACGTTACGAGCCGACGTGGAATGACACCATCGGCGACGATTTGGGCGGCACCGTAGGCGTCGGCCAGAAAGGCCTCGAGGGCCCGCACCCGCTGGGCGACCCCACGCTCGATGACTGTCCATTCTTCGGCAGTGATCAGGCGAGGGATCAGATCAAGAGGAAACGGCCGTTCCTCGCCCGAGAGGGAGAAGGTGATGCCCTGGTCTCGGAAACTGCGGTCGCGAGCGGCGGCCTTCACGCTGAGATCGCTACTCGTTAGTGAGGTAAGTACCCCGTGAAGGGCGTCATAGGGCGCGCGCACCTCGGAGGTGGCGGTGAACATTTCGTCCCAGGCCACCTCGCCCAGTGGGGCTGCTTGCGGATAGTCGTGCAGAAGGTCCCCCATGCGATTTCATTTCTAGCCCGTGCAGGTTACCGGCACGTTTCGGTTGCGCGAAGACTTGGCTCGAGGTTGGCTCAGGGTTGGCTCAGCCGCCGGCGACTCCCGGGAGATGACGCGAAACAGGGGCTCCCGATCGGGCGCCCCTGTCGAGTAGCAACTGCTTGCGAACGAATGACTCAGACGGGAGTGGCGGCGCAGATCGTGTCGACGAGCAACCGGGTGACCGTATAGGGGTCCATGTTGGCGTTCGGCCGGCGATCCTCGAGGTAGCCCTTGCCCTCGATCGGCACTTGCCACGGAATGCGGACGGAGGCGCCACGGTTCGAGACGCCGTAGCTGAACTTGTTGTAGGGAGCGGTCTCGTGCTTACCGGTGAGGCGATCCTCGATGCCGGCGCCGTACCCCTTCACGTGAGCGTCGATCTTGGTGCCGAGCGCCTTGCAGGCCTTCTCGATGACGGCGTAGCCACCGTCTCGCCGCATGGCTGCAGTCGAGAAGTTGGTGTGGCAGCCGGCGCCATTCCAGTCGCCCTTGATTGGCTTGGCGTCGAAAGAAACGACGATGCCGAAGTCTTCGCCGAGGCGCTGTAGGAGCCACCGGGCGATGTAGAGATGGTCGCCGACCGCGGGTGTGGCCAGGGGTCCGACCTGAAACTCCCATTGACCGGGCATGACTTCGCCGTTGATTCCAGAAATCTCGAGACCCGCCTGGAGGCACAACTCGAGGTGCTTCTCGACAAGTGGGCGACCGAAGATCTTGTCGGCGCCGACGCCGCAGTAGTACGGACCCTGGGGAGCGGGGAAACCGCCCTCGGGAAATCCGTAGGGCCAGCCGCTCGGGTCGAGCAGCGTGTACTCCTGCTCAAGCCCGAACCACGACTCGTGCTTTGCGTACTTCTTGGCCGTCTTCTCGCATGCGGCGCGAGTATTGGTCTCGTGGGGCTTCATGTCGTTGTACGTGACTTCGCACATGACGAGTACGTTGTCGCCGCCTCGGATCGGGTCAGGACACGAGAAGGCCGGCTTGAGAACGCAGTCGGACTTGTCGCCCGGGGCCTGCTCGGTGGAGCTGCCGTCGAAACCCCAGATGGGTAGTTCGTCGCCCTCCTTCATGACCTTTGTCTTCGAACGAAGGCCGGGCGTGGGCTGCACGCCATCGATCCAGATATATTCAGCGAGGTACGCCACGATGTCCTCTCGGTGGTTGTGGTGGGCGGACGAAGTAGCTAGAAACGCTAACAACCGAGAACTCGACTTTTGTTGCGGGCGTGTGAACTCTGAGACGAAATGCACATCCCCGTGACGAACCAACCATTCGGAACTGTCATCATTTGGGCATGAGCGAGTACCGAAGCGCAGCGGAGGACGCAGTGACCATTGGGCGGTATGCCACTCGCAGCGTCGACGGGGTCCCCGTGTCACGGGGTGGCGAAGCGAGGATGGCATGAGCGAACGCAACGATCGCCAGTTCGAGTACGTGCTGCGAACCGTGGAGGAGCGAGGGGTGCGTTTCGTCCAGATGTGGTTCACCGACGTGCTGGGGTCGCTCAAGAGCTTCGCCGTGACGCCGGCCGAACTCGAAAACGCCTTTGCCGAGGGGATGACCTTCGACGGCTCGGCGATCGACGGGTTCAGCCGCCACATCGAGAGCGACATGCTCGCGCAGCCCGACCCCGATACTTTCGAACTGCTGCCTTGGCGGTCCGATGAGTCGGTGGCGCGCATGTTTTGCAACATCGCCAACCTCGACGGCAATCCGTATCTGGGAGACCCCCGTAACGTGCTGCGGGCCAACCTCGATATAGCCCGCCAAGCGGGCTACCAGTTCTTCGCGAGCGCCGATCTCGAGTATTTCTACTTCGCCGATGCCGATCCGTCCCGTCCGCCGAAACCGCTCGACTCGTCGAGCTTCTTCGACCTTTCCGCCGCCGACTCGGCCGGTGATCTTCGCCGGCGCACCATCGGCTACCTCGAGGCACTGGGCATTCCGGTGCGGTACAGCCACCACGAAGAGGCCCCCAGCCAACAAGAGATCGATCTCCGCTACACCGATGCGCTCACGATGGCCGACTCGGTGATGACCTCGCGTCTGGTGGTGAAAGAGGTCGCGATGGAGCGCAATGTCTATGCAACTTTCATGCCCAAGCCGATTGCTGGGGTGCAAGGGTCAGGGATGCACACCCATTTGTCGTTGTTCTCCGGCGAACAGAACGCCTTTTTTGATGCGAATGATCCGTATGCGCTCTCTCCTATCGCCAAATCATTCCTCGCTGGAATCCTTCGCCACGCTCGAGAAACCACGGCCATCACTAACCAATGGGTCAACTCCTACAAGCGGCTCGTGGCGGGTTACGAAGCGCCGGTCTTCGTGAGTTGGGCCCGCTACAACCGCTCAGCGTTGGTGCGCGTGCCTATGCCGAAAAAAGGAAAGGACTCGTCGACGCGGATCGAATACAGGGCTCCTGATCCGGCGTGCAATCCGTATCTAGCCTACGCTGTGTTGTTGGCGGCGGGGCTCAAGGGAATCGAACAGGGCTACGAGTTGCCACCCGAACTTACCGAGAATCTGTATGACATGACTCCGGCCCAGGCTGCCAAGGGAGGCCACGTGCTCTTGCCGGGGTCGCTGTCGGAAGCAGTTGACGAGATGGAGAAGAGCGAGCTCGTGCATGCGGCCCTCGGTGAGCATTTGTTCGAGTGGTTTATAAAGAACAAGCGGGCGGAATGGACGGCGTACAAGACCCACGTGAGCCAGTTTGAACTCGACCGTTACCTTCCGTCGCTCTAGGAGAACGTAGAGTTTGTCGTGACCACCATGCAGCCCATCTTGGTCTTTCCGGAGCAGCCGCCGCCGAGCTTGGCCCAGACGCTGGATCTCGCTGGCTACTCGTGGGTTGGCATCGCCTCGCCCGGCGCGGTTGATCGACTGGAGCCCGAGGACGGATGGGGAGGCGGCGTGTTGTGCGCCGACGATGATCCGGAAGGGGCCTGGGCGCTGGCCCGGGCGTTGCGAAAGCGCGAACCCCGCCTCGAGCCGTTGCTGGTGCTCGTGACGGGGGCGCAGTTACCTGATCTCGAGTTACGCGAAGACCTGTTCGACGATTTCTGCCTCTCGCCATTTCATCCGCGTGAACTCGAAGCCCGAGTCAAACACGTGTTGTGGCGCAGCGGAAGGGGTGGTCGGCCCGAAATCATCGAACACGGTCCGTTGATCCTAAATCTCGAAACTTATCAAGCTGTTATCGAAAAAAAGCCGCTTGACTTGACCTATATGGAGTATGAACTCCTCAAGTTTCTCGCCACCCATCCCGGTAAAGTGTTCACCCGAGAAACGCTGCTCTCAAGGGTATGGGGCTATGAATACTACGGTGGCGCCCGTACCGTTGATGTCCACATTCGTCGATTGCGAGCCAAGCTCGGCGAGGAGCACAACCTCATCCAGACGGTGCGTTCCGTGGGCTACCGGTTTGGTCAGTCCCGCTGGAGTTCCTGAGCGCCAGCGGGTCAACGCCAGTTCAGTTCTCCGCTCAGTTCCCCGACCCGCAACTCGCCTTCGCGGGTTTGGCCGCCCGCCGCGAGGAAGGCCCGCATGGCTTGTTGAGCTTCGGGGTAGCGCAGGGCCTGGGCGAATAGGTAGGCCTCGTCGATCAGGCCTTCGGTCGGGTCGGGCTCCGCCATTAGGGCCGCTTGCTTGGCCAGTCGTACGGCAGAACGCGGGAACCGGGCAATCCGCCGGGCGAGGTTGTCGACGTAGGAGTCGAGTTCATCAGCGGTCGTGAACGCCCGGTTCAGGTACCCCCAACGCTCGGCGGTCGCGGCGTCGAGATCTATCCCACCCAGGACGACCTCCATCGCCCGGCCCCGCCCGAGCAGCCTCGGAAGGCGCTGGGTGCCGCTCCCGCCCGGCAGGATGCCGATCGGTACCTCCATCTGATTGACGACGGTGTGACCGAGAAGGCCGAAGCGCATGTCGAACGAAGCCGACAACTCGCTCCCTCCGCCCCCTACTCGCCCCGCAATCTTCGCGATCGTGGCTTTGGGCATGGTGCGGAACCTTTCGCACATTGCGTGATAGGCCCCGACCTCGGTGCCCCGCTCGGCCGGCGCGTCGAGGGGGAAGCGCAGGATCGCCTCGACGTCAAAATGGGCGATGAAGAACTCCGGGTTGGCGCTCTGCAACACCAGCGCCCCAACCGAGTCATCGACCTGGATCTCTTGAGACAACTGAATCAACTCGAAGTACAAAGGAAGCGTCATCAAGTTTATCGGCGGTGCGTCAATAGTGGCCCAACAAACCCCATCAGAGCGCCGGACCTGCAACAGCGAATAATCAGCCATACCCAAGTCTCGCGCCGAGGCACGATTGTTCCAAAGTGCCGGACAGAGCCCATGCGGCTGGCACGGACCAGTGCGTCGGCGTGGGTGGAAGGTCGGCTCAGGTGGTGATGGTGACCGGTACCCCGGGGCCGATGCGCAGGACCAGCCACCGCATCGTGGCGTTGTCGAGGCGGACGCAGCCATGGGACACCGCACTGCCGAGCACGCCGCCGATGTTTGACAGGCCGTGCAGTCCGATCTGCCCTGGGCCGCCGTCGAACTCCTGCAGCACTTCGGAGCGGGCACTCAATGCGAGTGCGAAGGGAGCGCCGGGATCGGTTTTCCGCAACAGGATCGCTTCTTCGACGAAGAACTCCCCTCGGGGCGTCGGTGTCGATGGCTTGCCCACGACCGCCTTCACGCGTCGCACCGGTCGTCCGTTTTGGTACACGATCACGCTTCGTGCCTTGGTGTCGACGACGATGTGCCAACTCGTGGTCGTGCGTACTGTCGCGCTGCTTCTGATCCAGCCCATGTGCTCGTTCGGGCGCCCGGGCAGCATAACGTGCAGCCATCCGATTCCGTCGGCACCGATGGAATCTCCGAGAACCGGTAGCACGGTCGACTCGCCGGTGAGCGGCCGTTGCGCCGGAACCAGCCCGAGCGACACGGAGTCGCGAGCGGGTTCCGCGAACGCCTCGTGTGTGTTGAGCAGCTTCGCAACCTGCTGGGTCGCTTTGACCACCGCCGCCACGACAGGTTTTGTAGGCGCGGCGACCCGCGTCGCCCCCATTGCCGGGGAGCTGAACAACACGAGCATGGCCAGTGCGGGCAAGGAAGCGCGGGTGCGCAGGGTCACCGTCTTCGCTAGTCCCACAACATCGCTCAACCGGCAAGCCCCACGTGGCTGCGGGCTGGTTGGGCGTTCCCGATTTGCTCCGAACTGGCGGCGCCCGCCGCGGTGGTCGTCGGCGCGACCGAACTCTCCGTCGTGGCGAGTGTCGTGGTCGGTGTCGCCTTCGTAGCCGTGGCCGACCCTGGCGCAGCCGTAGTTGACGTCGCGCCGGACGCAGAAGCAGGCGTGGTAAGGGTGCCAGCCGGCGCAAGCGTTGTGGGGGTGTTCGCCGACGTCGTCGTGGGGGACCCGGGCGCAAGCGTCGTAGGGGTGCCCGCCGAGGTCGTCGTGAGAGCCGGTGTCGTCGCAGTGGTCGCTGACACTGACACTGTCGCTACTGTCGGCGTGGTCGTGGTCGCACCGGGCGTCGTCGTTGCCCCCGGTGTGATGCTTGTCGTGGTTGTCGCTGCGGCGTTTGTTGTTGTTACGGCCGGTGTCGTGGTCGTGGTGGTGGTGGTGGCTGCGGCGTTAGTGGTGGTTGTCACTGCGGAGTTTGTCGTGGAGGTGGTCGCGGTGGTCGTGGCGCAGGTCGGCTTCGTGATCGTGTTGGTGTCGAGGGTAACGGCGCCGTTACGGGCCAACACCCGCCCGTCCACCGAGGCGCGAGTCGTGACAGTGATACTGGTCAGTGCGAGGATCGTGCCCCGGAAACTCGACCCGGTGCCCAGTGTCGCCGAACTGCCGACCTGCCAGAAGACGTTGCACGATTGGGCGCCGTTGACCAGGGTAACCTGGCTGTCCGACGCCGTCGTGAGTGTCGAGCCCGCCTGGAAGACGAACACGGCACTCGGGTCGCCGTGGGCGTCGAGCGTGAGCGCCCCCGTGAGCCCGATCGACGAGGCGGCGGTGTATACGCCGGGGGACAATGCCTGACCGCCGAGGTCGAGGACGATCGGAGAAGGCGGCCCCTCGCTGGCGGCCTGGTTATACGCCGTGACCAGATCCGTCTTGGCCTGCTGCGTGACCGCGTCGCCACCGTGATTCACCCCGTTCACTGTCAATGTCGCGGTTCCGGTGATCGACGTTGTCGGGAACGTACCGATGTCTCCGGAGACCGTCGTCGGCCCGGTGTTGGTGATCGCGGAACCCGCCAGGACGGCGAAGCCGTCGGCCGTTGCGAGCTGGACGGATGTTGCCGCGGCTTCGGCCCGTCGTGTGACCACCGTCGAGAGCAGGAGCGCCAAAAGAGCGAAAAGGGCCAGTCCGATCGCCGGCTTCGCGCCGAATCGGCGACTCTTTGAGTTCGTCCGGATCCTTGGCAGCTTCACTTCTGTCCACTCCTCTGAGCTTCGACGTGACGAATCACGTCCGGCCTCCGAAGGGGGCGACCGAGGTGGTTGCTACCCGCTCGGCGGAGCGTTCAAACATGGGGGAAGGCCGAGTATCGGTTCAGGACAGCGCGGCGCGCATCACCCACCGATCATCGATCAGCTCGAACAGAACCGTGTGGTTCGTGCCGGGGTGACCGGCCTGCGGGCCGAACCAGCCGCGCAGGATCCCGGGGAGTTCATTGGAGGCCTCGCTCGGGCGGTGTAGGACGTTCACCGCGATCTTCACGAACCGGGCCACGTAGGCGTTTCCATCGACCAGGACGTCCACCTCACCCAAGGCAGGTCGGGGCTCCCCGTCCGGTTCAGGAAGATGATGGGCGTGCCGTTGGTCTGGCTGACCCTGCAGCGGATCGCCCCGCTCGAAACGGGGTCTGAGCGGAGGAGATGCTCGGCGAGGCGCCACTGGACGAGCTCGTCAGCCATCGCGTCGAACACGTCACCGAAGCCGTCGAGGACGGTGAACGTGGGGACGAACCTCTCGCCGTCCAACCGGAACAGCGGCGCCAGGTGCTCGAGCGGCCACTTCCGCCAGTAGGCCGCCCACTGCGCGTCCGTCGCAACCGCCGGGTCCGGCTACCCCGACCGGGCCGTTTGCGCGGCCGTCGGCCGAACTCCGAACTCGCTCTTGTACTCGAGGCAGAAGGTCTCGATGCCGGACTGCCGTCGCCCGACCGCCAGTCGGCGGAGAAGGTCCACCGCCTCCAACTCGAAGTTCACCGAGCATCCGGTGGGCAGATCGAACTCGCCCTCAGCGAGCGCATCGGCCAACTGACGATTGGTCGGCGGGGGCGAACCCCGGAGGCACAGCAGCACTCGGGGCTTCAGCAGAAAGCTCTGGTGATTCCCGACAAAATCGACAACGCGGAGATGATCCTTGCCCCCGCTGGTTCGCAGACCGCGTCCCATTTGCTGGAGCAACACGGTAGGCGACTCGGTCGGTCGGAGCATCATGACTGAGTCGATCTCGGGGATGTCGACGCCTTCGTTGAAGATGTCGACGGCGAAGTGCACCTGGAGCACACCGCTCTGCAACTCTTGGATCGCGTGCGCCGGTCGGAGCTGGATGGCCCGCTGTGCACGGCTACGGCCGCTACCCCGCGATCTCGGAAGAAATCCGCGATGAAGTCCGCGTGGGTGATGGACACGCAGAAACCGATCGTCCGGTCGCCGCACTTCGCACGCCATTCGTCGAACGTCTGCTGGGCCCGCTGGAGGGTCTCGACGGCCCGCGTCAGCGCCACCGGGTCGAATCGCCCGTTCCGCCACGGAATCGGTTCGAAGTCGGCCACGTCTTTGATGCCCCAGTAGTGGAACGGCACCAGCGCGGACCGGTCGATGCCTTCCACCAGACCGCATTCGAACACGAGGTTGTCTCCGCACAGCGCGAGGAGATCGGCTCCGTCCATGCGGACCGGTGTGGCCGTGAGCCCGAGGAGGAACTTCGGCTCGAAGTGATCGAGGAGCTTCTGGTAGCTGCGAGCCGCGGCGTGATGGAACTCGTCGACCACGATGTAGTCGAACGCTTCCGGGTCGAACTCACCCAAGCGGCGGGCCAGCGTTTGGATCGAGGCGAATACAACCTCCGCGTCCGGACGCTTCTCGTCGCCGTGGAACAGGCCGAGGTCAGCGGCCGGTCGCACTTTTCGGAAGACGTCGCGGTTCTGGCGGAGGATCTCCTCGCGATGGGCCACGAACAGCGTCCGAGTCGCCTCCTGCGGTACGGGCTCCCGTCCCGCCGTCGGCTCTTGGAACCGGGCGTTGTCGAAGGCCGCCAGCCAGGTCTTGCCGAGGCCGGTCGCCATGACTACGAGCCCAGCGCGGTGACCGGCGGCGCGGGTAGCCCGCAGCGCGGCGAGTGCTTCAACCTGGATGTCGGTCGGGATCGCCGATGGGGCGGGCGGCTCGGTCGTGATGCCGACGGCCACCGGCTCACCCGCCGTGGGGGTCCAGACCTCCCGGTACGCCCGCAGCGTCGCGTGGTCGCGTGGTCGAGAGGTCGGCTGCGCCGGTCGTTCCACAGGTCGTCGAAGCCCCGCACGAGGGTGCCCGCCGAGTCGGCGGCCAGGCTCCATTCCACACCGGACTCGATCCCCGAGAACGACAGGTTGTTGCTCCCTACGAAACCTTGCGCGACGTCTCCCGCCGAGGACCAGAACAGGTATGCCTTCGGATGGAAAGAGGTGAGCGGGTCGGAGAAGATGCGCACTTCGAGTGAACCCTCGAGCTCGGCTGTCGCCTCGCTCAGGTCAAGCAAACGGGCGAGCGCGTCGGCGTCCGTGACCCGTAGGTAGTCGGTCGTGAGGACTCTCACCCGGGCGCCCCGTGCGATTGCATCCTCGAGCCGCCCGTCGATGATCCGCAGGCCGGACTTCATGATGAAGCTCACGAGCAGATCGATGCGATCGTATTCGGCGGTGCGGAGATAGCGGACCAGTTGAAGGCGCAACGTGCCGTTCCGGCCGGCGTCGATCAGCGTGGGCTCCGGCCCGAGCGGCAGGCGAGGCGGACCCGGATCCGGCGCCTCTGCGCGCCCTTCGCTGTCGCGGAGATGGTTTCCCTGGGTCGGGATGACGTGACGGACCCCACCTCGGGGATCGGCCATGTCGCCGATGCGCCGGGGATGACATGGATGTGCAGATGCCCGACCGTCTGACCCGCCGCCGGACCGGCGTTGAACCCGACGTTGTAACGGTCGGGTCCGTACTGGACGTCGAGGAGTTCCTTCACGTGGTCGACGAGCTCGTCAGATCGGGCCCGCTCGTCGGGGCTCGCCTCCCACCATGTGACGATCTCACGGCGGGGAATCACGAGCGTGTGGCCCACCGTCACCGGGAACGCGTCCCCGATGGCGAAGCCGGAGCGGTTCGATGCGACCCAGTGGCTCGGCGGGATCTCGCTGAACACCGACATTCGTTCCTCAGCTTGCCAGAACTCGGTTCACCGCGCCTGCTTCCGACGGACCTCGAGGTCGGGGTTCAGGCGAAGGACAGAGCGAAGAGGTTGTCGTACGCAAGACCCCACGGCGGACGGAGGAAGCCGAGGGCGCGGACGTCTTCGTACCAATGGGCGAACGGGCTGCGGCGGGAGAACGCGCCGCCCCCGACCACTCTCGCCAACCGACCGAGGGTGGCGTCGGCCAACTCGGCCACGGCCTCCTTCGCGCAGAGTGCGGCGAACATGGGCGTCGGGTCGCGGGTCTCCAACGTTCGCAATGATCCTTCGTAGGCCTGTAACGCGAGCCAGTGATCTTTGACGGCGCGGGTCCATTCGACTTGCTCGTAAGCGCGGAACCCTGCCGCTTTCGGGCGCAGTTGCGCCTTGGCGACCGCGATCGCCTCGTCGAGCACCCCGACGATCACTGCAGTGAACAGCGTGGCCACGAACGCTCCGGCACCGGTGGTGATGTCGGTCAACGGACCTTGACGCGCCAGTCGCACACCGGGCGCACGATCGAGGCGCATCGCATGGCTCTGTGTGGCCGCCATGCCCATGCCGTCCCACTCGGCGATCAATGTCAAACCGGTGCTGCCGTCCCAGGGCCGGTCGCGTACGTCGAGGGCGAACATTGTGGGCCCGTCCTCTCCGTCGGGGATGGCAGTGGTGATCATCCGGTCGGCGATGCCCGACCCGCTCCCGAAGTGCTTCTCGCCGGTCACCGCGTACGAGCGGCCGACCATGAACGAGCCGTCGTCGGTGGGCGTTGCCGTCGCCTTAGTGCGACCGATGTCGCCCCCGCTGCCGGGTTCGGAGGTGATCGTGCCCCACTGGTCGCCCGCCGCGGCACTGGCGAGGACCGCATGCCGCTGCGTCTCCCAAGCCGGCTGGGACGGGTCGGGATTGAGCAGCCAGAACGCCACCACCGACGGATGCATGGCCGACACAAGAGCGACTGCGGGATCGGCCGACGCCAACAGGCGCAGCAGTTCGCAGACCGCACGAGCCGACGAGGCCGTGTCGCGCCAGACGCCGCCCATCTGCTCAGGCACGACAACCCGCAGGAATCCCGCTTCACGGAGCGCATCGAAGTCGGCCCGCTCCAGATGCCACCGACGGCAAGACGTTCATCAACATCCTCGAGACGGACGGGGCCGACATGGTCACCTCCGCCACCTATGCGCCCTTCTTCGAGTCGACAACGGTCATACCGGTAGTCGACGTCGACGCGGCGTGGATCACGGCGATCACGACCGCGATGGGCAACTGGGCCTGAGGCACGGGCTCTGACCTGTCACGGCGCTGGTCGGCGAAGGACATGTTCGGCGCCGGCGCGATTGGAGCGAGTTCAGGCTGCGGGGAGGGGGTGCGGGGGAGACGGGCTTTGGCCCTCTTCCCCCGCGGTAAGCGCAAACCGCATCGTCAGCTCCTCTGCCCCCATGGGCTTGCCGAAAAGGTAGCCCTGCATATGGCGACACCCCATCCGGAGGAGCGCGTCGAGTTGTTTTTGCGTTTCGACGCCCTCGGCCACGACATCGAGCCCAAGGGTCTTGCCGAGACTCACGATGCTGGCGGAAAGCTGCTCCTTGCTGCGTTCCTTGCCGATGGCGCGCACGAACTCCACGTCGATCTTTAGCTGGTCGACCTGGAGGCGTCCGAGTTGGGCGAGGGACGCATATCCCGTCCCGAAATCGTCCAATGCGACGCGCACGCCGAGATTGCGCAATTCGGTCAGCACCCGGGTGGCCGATTGGTGCACCATCAAGCTCTCCGTCAGTTCGCACGTGAACAAGTCCGCGGGAAAGCCCGTGGCCGTAAGGGCCGATCGAACATGCTCGACGAACTCGGGTGAGTCGACCTGGCGGACCGAAACGTTGACGGATAAGCGGATAGGGACGTCACGAGGACGCTGGGCATTGAGTGCCGCAATCGTGGTCGCGGCCTCGGTCAGTACCCAATCACCGAGCTGGCCGATGATTCCGCCCTCTTCGGCGAGGGGGATGAATTCGCTAGGACCGACCGGACCCCAAGACGGGCTGTTCCAGCGGAGGAGCGCTTCCACGCCGTAGATGGACGGCGGCCGATTCGGCTCGCAGGTCATGATCGGTTGGTACGCCACCCAGAGTTCTTGTCGGTCTAAGGCGCCGCGTAGGTCTCCGAGCAGTTGCGCCCAACGGCGGGCCGTTACCTGCATTTCAGCGTCGTAGGCCACCACCCGGTTGCGTCCTCCGCGCTTGGCGACGTACATCGCGACGTCCGCAGCCGACAGGATCTGATCGGCCGACAGCACCTCATCGCCGCCGCTCGTGGCTATGCCGACGCTGGCCGAAGTGCGCACGGGGGTGGCGCCGATGTGAATGTCGGTCGACAGCACCGCGAGAACGCGCTCGCCGATTTCGCGGGCGGCGTCAAGATCAGTCTCTTCCAACAGAATGGCAAACTCGTCGCCGCCGAGTCGACAAAGGGTGTCGCTCCAGCGCAGCAGGCTGAGCAGGCGATCGGCCACCTCTCGCAGGAGGGCGTCGCCGGCGATGTGGCCCATCGAGTCGTTGATGGCTTTGAACTCGTCGAGATCCAGGTACAAGACGGCGGTGTCGGCGCCGCTGCGGGCCGCCCGGGCCAGGGCGTGTGAAAGTCGGTCGGCGAAGAGCAGGCGATTGGGCAGGCCGGTGAGGCCGTCGTGCATGGCCTGGTGCTCGACCTTGTCTTGAAGGACCTTGCGTTCGGTGATGTCACGTCCGGACAACACAATTCCGGCGACGGCGCGGTCGGTCCGCATATCGGTGGCCACGACCTCGAAGGCGCGCCAGGCCCCCGAGCCGTCGAGAAGACGGCATTCGGCCGAGTCCGCCGTGCCGTATGGGGACAGGGTTGTGAGAAGTTCGTTGACGGTGTGGTGGTCTTCGGGGTGGATGACGGTGTGAAGTTCGAGGCCGTCCTCGCCTTGGGCGAGAAACGCTTTGGCGGAGGGACTCACGTAGCTGATCCGTCCGCGCGGGTCAGTGATGAACACGAGATCGGCGCCGTTGTCGATGAGGGCGCGGTATCGGGCCTGTTGGTGGCGGTGATCCGTACGATCCTTGCTTCGACGACGATGGCGGCTCCGCAACACAAAGGCGCTTCCGACGATCAGCGCGAACAGCAGCCCTGATCCGGTCCAGGTCGCCGCGGAGGTCAGCCTTCGGGCGCGACTCACACCGTCGCGAGATCGCTTTATTTCTTCGAAGAGGGCAGCCAAGGCCGCCGATTTCTCGTCGCGGGCGTGTCGCGACGACGTGATGACGTCGGAGGTGAGAGCCAATCGGGTCGGAGAGAGCGACGAATCGAGAGTCCGGTTGGCTACTTCGTCGTAGTGGGCGAGTCTGGCCTGCAGCCGAGCCTTTTGCTTACCGGTGAGGCCCATCCGGGCGAACTCGTCCAGCCGTCTCCGAGTGGTCAGTCCCAAGTCGATGACCACACGGCGCTTTTGGGCCGTTCGGATTGTTCCGGTCGTGATCTGACCGCGAGATGCGCCTTGGGCCACGATGGATTCGAAGAAACTGTCGGCGCGCCCCTGGCGTTCGTCCAAATTGAGGCCGACGGCACCCAGGAAAATGACCACGATGGTCGTCAGCACCGACGCTCCCGCGAGGCCACGAAGCAGGCCTCGACCCGTGTGGGGACGAGCCGAACGAGCCGATCGGGGAGTCGGACTGAGCGGAGGAAGGGTCGCGATGTCGAGGAAGGGCACGACGATGTCGCGCTGGCGGGAAAGCCGCACGGAGTTTGATCGGCGCTTCACCGGCTTGGGTTGAGACTCGTTTTGACGGTGCCGCGGTGTGGACGCCAATTCGAGCCATGATTTGACGGCAATGCCGGTGGATGCCCCGCTCGATGCCGTTCCCCGCCGAGTCCGAGCGGCGCTGTCGGCGTTGGGCGACTCGGCGTGTATTCGGGGGGACCTCCCCGTTTCCGGTTCAGGATTGCTGGCCCGTATCGATCACTTCCGAGACGGCTTGGCTGCGCTCGGTATCGGGCCGGGGGCCTTGGTCGGAATCGGCCTGCCGCGCAGCCCCGACCAGGTCGCAGCGATCTTCGGGGTGCTGGAACGGGGTGCCGCATACGTCCCCCTTGACCCCGAATACCCCGTAGCCCGTCGCCGCTTCATGGCCGAAGATGCCGGCCTGGCCTTCACGCTCGACGCGCCCTTTCCCGACTCTTCGCCACCGTCGCCGATAGTGGAGTCAGACCTGAGCGAACTGGCGTACGTGATGTATACGTCGGGGTCGACCGGGCGCCCGAAAGGGGTTGAGATCACCCACCGAAATCTGGCTGTGTTCCTTCGTTCGTGGGACTCCTTGGTCGGCCCGGCCCGGCCTGGCGTCTGGTTGGCTCACACCTCGCTTTCATTTGATCCCAGTGTCGTGGAGCTGCTGTGGACATTGGCTGTCGGCGCGCCGATCGTGTTGGCCCCCGAGGGGTCGGCCTGGAGTGGGGGTGTCGTGGGCGACCTCATCACCCGATTCGGTATTACCCACCTCCAGTGCACCCCGACTCGCGCCCGAATGCTCTTGGTCGATGAGCTGGATCGATCGGGCATGGCCGGGCTGCAGCGGGTGTTCGTCGGCGGCGAAGTGCTGACGGCCGCGCTCGCCAACGATCTCGCCGCTCTCGGACCTCGCATCACCAACATTTATGGTCCGACCGAGACGACAGTTTGGGCCTTCGCCCACGAGGTCACGAACCCGGCCCACGATCCCATATCGATCGGGCGGCCCTTGGTCGGAGTCGACGTGCGGGTCTGTCGCCCTGATCGATCACCGGCCCCCGACGGTGAGCTGGGCGAATTGGTGCTGTTCGGCGCCGACGTCGGGCGCGGCTATCGCGACCGTCCAGAACAGACGGAGGCGCAGTTCATCACGATCGATGGGCGGCGGGGCTACGCGACCGGGGATCTCGGATCCCTGGAGCCTGATGGTTCGTACGCCTTCGCCGGCCGAAATGATGCTCAGATCAAGTTGCGGGGCAATCGGATTGAGCCGGCGGAAGTCGAATCCGCGCTGCTGGCCCATCCCGGGGTCGAACTGGCTGCGGTCGTCGTGCGTGAACCTGTTCCCGGCGCGCCGAGGCTCGTCGCGTTCGTGCAGGCCCCTTCGTCGGTGGGCGTAGACGCCGACGCGCTGCGCCGCCTCGCGGGCGAGCGCCTACCATCCGATCATGTCCCGACGCTGTTCGTGATCGTCGAGCATCTCCCGCAAACTCCCTCAGGCAAGATCGATCGCGGCGCCCTGGAGGTGCCGGTCACCGCCGCCTTGGCCGTCAGCTCGGGGGCCATCATCGGCACCGATGGGGGCGACGGAGGCGGGCCCGGGACCTCCCCCGAAGTCGACGAAGACGCGTCACGGTTGGCGCTGATCACCGGTATCTGGTCTCGGGTTCTGAGTCGGTTGATCGGCCCCGACGACGATTTCTTTGCGGTTGGCGGAGATTCCCTGGCGGCTGTCGCCATCTTGGCCGAACTCCAAAGACAGACCGGTCGCCGCGTCGGGCTGTCGTCGATTGTCGATGCGCCCACTCCGCGGCTGTTGATCGACGTGATCCGTGATCGACGCAGCCGCGCTCGGACCCCGATTGTCGTCGGCCTGCGGCGGGCGCGAGTCGCCTCCCGACGGCTCTTCCTGGTGCACGGTGCCGGTGGCAACGTGGTGAACCTCGTCCCGTTCGCTCACCGCTTGCCGGCCAACATTGATGTCGTGGGCCTTCAGGCCGTCGCGGTGGCTACCGATGGGGCCGTCGCCGATGCATCGCTCGAAGCCATGGTCGAACGGTATGTCGCCGCGATACGCGGGGTGCAGCCGACCGGTCCCTACTTCGTGGGCGGATACAGCGATGGCGGTCTCATCGCATGGGAGATCGCCGGTCGGTTGCTCGAGGGCGGCCAGCCCGTCGGCGGGGTGGTGCTACTCGACACCCACTTTCCCGAGAACGATCCCTTGCGGCTGACCTTGCCACTGCGCATCCGCAATCTTTGGCGCGGTGTGCGGCAACGGCAGCGGCCGTTGGCGCAGTGGATGCGAGATGTTGCAATCGCCATCCGTCAACCTCATCGCACGATGGATGCACCGCCGCGCGACATTGCCGCGCTGGGAACGATCGACGTTCAGGCCGACGTCGAGGCCGCCGTCCGGGCGTACCGGCCGGAGCCGCTGGCGGTCGATGCTGTACTGGTGCGGGCCGCGTGGCATCGACCCTTTCTGTGGCGTGACTACGGGTGGGAGCCCCTCGTGGGCGGTCGTCTCACGGTACGGTTCGCCCCGGGCGACCACCTGGGCCTGCTCGAGGTGCCCCACGTCGACATCGTCGCGGCAGCCGTGACCGAATTCCTGACCCACCAGCCTTGATTGGCGGGCGGGCCCACCCTAGTCCTTCGTGGCGACGAAATTCGGGGTCACGTTCATCTTGGGCTCATAGGCCACCGCGGTGGCTTCGCCCAGCGGAGTCGTGCCGGTCGTGGCCCGCAGCTCGACGACGCACGGCTCACAGGGGCCGTAGAACATTTGAGAGACAGCCGATCGGCACCGTGGGCAAATCACGTCGAGCGGTTCGGTGGTGGCGACGAACGGATCGGGCACGGGGTCACGGTAGCGTCGATGCACCATGCCTCGCAGCCGTATCCATCGAGTCGCCTCGCGACGGCCAACCCGCCAACCCGCGGCGGCCCGACAGCGGACCCGCGCGCCCGGCGTGAGTACCCGTGAGTAGCGCCGGCGGCCGCAGGGCCATCCTTGCCGCATTGGCCGCCAACCTGGGGATAGCCATAGCCAAGTTTGCCGGCTTCTTGATCACTCGATCGTCGTCGCTGCTGGCCGAAGCCGGGCACTCACTGGCCGATACGACAAATCAGGGACTGTTGCTCCTCGGACGGCGACAATCTCGGCAGGAAGAAGACGAGGACCATCCGTTCGGTTACGGAATGGCGCGGTTCTTCTGGTCGTTCATCGTCGGGCTCATCTTGTTCACGCTCGGCTCGCTTTTCGCTATCTACGAGGGCATCAGAAAGATCGGTTCCCCGCACGAACTGCAGAAGCCAATGGTGGCGATCGTATTGCTCCTGGTGGCGATGGTATTGGAAGGCCTTTCTTTCCGTACCGCGATCCGGGAGTCCCGCGAGGTCAAAGGGGCGGAGACGTGGATCGGGTTCATCCGATCGGCCAAAGTGCCAGAACTTCCCGTACTCCTCCTGGAAGACTCGGGGGCCCTCGCCGGACTAGCAATTGCGTTGGCTGGAATAGGGGCTTCGATGGTCACGGGCAATCCCCGTTTTGACGCCTACTCGACCCTGCTCATCGGAATCCTGCTTGGAATGATTGCGATCGTTCTGGTGATTGAGATGCGTAGCCTTTTGTTGGGGGAGTCGGCCGCGCCCCTCGAGCGGGTGCAGATCGACGCCGCGCTGAGCGATAGCACCCAAGTTCGGCGGGTGATCAACGTCCGCACGCTGCATCTGGGGCCCGAGGAGTTGCTGGTGGCGGCCAAGCTGGAATTCGATGCGAATCTCCGCTTCTCGGAGCTGGCCGAGGCCATCGACGCGGCCGAGGCCCGGGTTCGCGCCGTGGTTCCCTCGGCGCGGGTCATGTACCTCGAACCGGCGATCTTCGACCCGGCCCGAGGCCCGGGCCCGTCGAACGGCCCGGGCCCGTCGAACGGTCCGGGCTGATCGAATGGCGGTCGGTCGTTTCGCTCCGTCTCCGACCGGGGCGCTGCATCTCGGCAATCTGCGCACGGCGATGTTGGCGTGGTTGTTCGCCCGTTCAACGTCGAGTCGGTTCTTGGTGCGGATGGAAGATCTCGATCACGTCGTGGCCCGGCCCGAGCACGAGGGGCAACAGCTCGCCGATCTGGCTTCGCTCGGCGTCGATTGGGACGGAACGGTGGTGCGTCAGTCCGAGCGCTGGGAACGCTACGAAGCGGCCATCAGGTTGCTTGCGGAGCAGGGCCTGACCTATCCGTGCTTTTGCACCCGCAAGGAAATCCAGGCCGCGGTGTCGGCGCCCCATGGAGAGGTGGCGCCGTATCCGGGGACGTGTCGGCGGTTGTCGTCCTCCGCTCAGGCAGCGCACGAGGCGGTCGGACGGAGGCCGGCGTTGCGGCTTCGTTCTGACGGCGCGTCGGTCGTCGTCGACGATCTGTTGTGCGGCCCGGTTCGTGGTTTGGTCGATGACTTTGTGCTGCGCCGCAACGACGGTGTTCCGGCCTACAACCTCGCGGTCGTCGTGGACGACTGCGGCCAAGGCATCGAGCAAGTCGTGCGGGGTGACGATCTCCTCACCTCCAGCCCGCGTCAAGCGGGGCTTGCCCACCTGCTGGGTTTCGCGGCACCGAGCTACGCCCATGTGCCTTTGGTGCTCGGGCCATCCGGACAGCGGCTGGCCAAACGCGATGGTGGCGTAACCCTGGCCGATCAGCAGGCTCTGGGTCGGTCGGCCGAGGGGGTCCGCTCGTTGCTCGGCGCCTCCGTGGGCCTGTGTGAGCCGAACGAGCCGGTGACCATGGCCGACCTGCTGGAGCGGTTCGAGCCGGTCCGCCTGCCTCGCCAACCCTGGGTGTGGGGCCAAGCGGCGGACCGAACCGGCGCTGCCGGAGAAGCACCACGCTTAAGCCGACCCTAAGGGCCGGTTCGCCCTGGAATTGGGCGGTACGCGACCGAAATCAGGCCGGGTCTCCTCCCGATGGGTGTTCGGACCGGATGTCTTGGGCGTGCCGCCAGGCCGCCTCCGCACGGGCCAAGACTTCGCGCAGCGGCACGCCGGTGCGGCGGGCGATGCGGGCGGCGTCGTCGAACTCGGCCTTGGCCCGTCCTGGCCCCACCTTGATACGAACCGGGTAGCCGTCGACATCGACCTCGTGCATTTCGCGCGTCGATGCCCATCGGTCGACGGCCGTGCGCCTGACCCCAAGCGACCCCGATTCGATGGCCAGGACATTGCTGATCTGATCGGCGAGCGCGGGGTCGCACAGGGCACTGATGGTGAAGGCCGGACGCCCCTTCTTCATGACGATCGGCGTGACCCAAGCGTCGTTGGCGCCGGCCTCGAACAGCACCCCGACGACATGGCCGAGCACTTCTCCGGTCACGTCGTCGACGTTGGCTTCGAGTAATCGGAGGGAATGAGCCGCGCCGCTGGGGGCCGCCGCCGTGCCGATGACGACCTGAACAAGGTTAGGGAGCCCGTCGAGGTCGCGGGAGCCGGCGCCGTAGCCGACCGCCGACGCGGCCATAGCCGGGATAGGCCCGAAGCCGGCGGCCAACGCGGTGACCAAGGCGGCGCCCGTCGGGGTCGTCAGTTCCATCGCGATGTCGCGCCCCACCGTGGGTACGTTGCGCGACGCCAACAACGCCATGACCGCCGGTACCGGATTGGGTAGGAGCCCATGGTCGCTGCGGATCATGCCCATCCCTTGAGCCAGCGGGCTGGTCGTGAGTTCGTCGACGCCGAGAATCTCCAGCGCTGCGCAGGTGCCGACGATGTCGACGATGGCGTCAATCCCGCCGACTTCGTGGAAGTGGATCTGATGTATTGGCCGGCGATGCACGTGAGCCTCGGCTTCGGCCAACGCTCCGAACGTGGCCTGGGCCCGGTCGCGGACTCGGTCTGGAAGCCGCGCTTCTTCGATCAGTGCGGTGATATGGCTATACGTGCGCACGACACCTCCGTCATCGGGCGCATGCACGTGCACTTTGGTGGCCCCCATCCCGGCGCGCATGACCGTTTCCGCGGCGATCGCCCAGCCCCCCACAGGGAGGCGTTCGAGCATCGCCCGGACTTCCGCGATGTCGGCGCCGGCGTCGACGAGCGCGCCAAGGGCCATGTCGCCGGCGATACCGGCGAAACAGTGGAACCAGGCGGTGCGGGTCACGCCGGTGATCGTCTCGCACGATTGGCGGTGTTGACCATTCGAACCACGGCGCCGGCCGCGCCGTAGCCGTTGTCGATGCCTACGACGGTCACGCCGGCGGCGCACGAACTGAGCATGGCGAGCAGCGCAGTGACCCCTTCCAGCGACGATCCGTAGCCGACGCTGGTGGGCACCGCCACGATCGGTGCGCCCGTCAATCCGCCCACCACGCTGGCCAACGCCCCTTCCATCCCGGCGACGACCACGATGGCGTCGGCCGCTTGCAGCTCGACGGTGTGGGCCAACACGCGATGAATACCGGCCACCCCACAGTCGCGTCGCATCTGCGCCTGCAATCCGAAGGCTCGCAGGGTGGCGGCGCACTCGTCGGCGACCGGTCCGTCGGCCGTGCCGGCGGTGACGATCATCACGATCTCGGGGCGGACGGGCGCGGCCCTCCACACGAGGGTGTGGGTCCCGGGCGTCGTGGCGGTGATGGTTGCCTGGGGGGGTGCAGCGTCGCGTTGGTCGGCGTTGGCGCGCGACAAGATCACCGGCCCGGTACCGTTGGTGAGCAGCTCCGAAACTATGGCCCGGCACTCTTCAGCGGTCTTGCCCGGCGCATAAACGGCCTCGGGCATGCCTTGACGGCGGGCCCGGTCGTGATCGACGTTGGCGAAACCGAGGTGACCGTCACTTTTTATGACGCGTTCAACCACGGCTCTTGAACCCCGGCTGGCGGCCGCCTCGATACGACTCGCCCATAGTCTTTCTCATGATGTGGTCGACGGCCGACCACACAGTCTTCGAGAACGGATATCCGACCAACGGAACGAGCACACTCAGTGCGAGTCCGACAGTGACCAGTTTGCCGAGCGGCGGATCGGGCAGAGTGATGGCGAACCCGACTATCAGCAACAGGATGAGCGCCCCCTCGGCCACGACGAAGTTGATGACGAAGGCCCCGAGAAAAAAGCCTTCCTCCCGCTCGAAGCGATAGCCGCAGCGCGGGCACTCGGGCACCATCGAGAACCAGCGCCGGAATAAGTGTCCCGACCCGCACAGGGCGCACCGGCGCGTCAACCCGCGCCACAGCATGCGCTTGGTGGAGGCTGGCGGTGGCTCCGCCGTCGGCGCCCCCTTGGTGGTCGGGGTGCCCTCGGGCGCGATCACGAGGTCAGCACCCCAGGACGGTGTAACCAAGGGACCGAGCGGCCTGAGCTTGGCGAAGGTCGAAAGTGAGCAAGGTGACGGCCACGCCTCCGACTTGCTGAAGGGCCCCTAGATGCAGTGCGTCGAGGGTTCGGACACCCAGGTGCTCGGCGATGGTGATCGCGGCATCGCACACGGCGGGTGACAACTCGATGATCGAGAACGCTCCAAGGTCGCGCTGAAACGATCGTCGGGCTTGGGTGAGGGGCGCACCGGTGAGGGCGCGGGACAGATTGCGCCGCACCTCGACAGTGGTGTGACGGGCCGTCAGCAACTGGTCGTCGGACCCGAGAACCTCATCGGCCCTCTCCGAATCCGGTTCGACGAGATAACGCTTCAAGAGCGCGCTCGAGTCGACGTAGAGGGTCATCAGCCGCGATCTTCGCCGAGCAAGTCGAGCACGCTTCTCGCTCCAGGGTGCCGCACGGTGGCGCTCAGACCGCGCCGGGTGGCCGGCGTGATCCAGCCTTCTTCGATGCCTTGTTGAATTCGCACTCGCCCGGCCACGGGTGCGAGTACGGCGCAAGGCCTCCCTCGTTCGGTGACGGTGATCACTTCGCCCTGCTCGGCCCGTCGCACGTATTCGGAGAGTTGGGCCTTGAGTTCGCGGATACCGACTTCCATGTAGTTACCATATCATCGAGTAGTGACTACATTACTACTCGACCACGACGATCGGCGTACGGGGCGACCACGGAAGGGTGCCGACGAACCGCACGCCGACGCCCGCCGTAAGCCGATCGGCTCGGGTCGACACGACGAGGCTGCGTCCCGACGGGCCCCGTAACACCTCGTCGTAACGGGCCGCACGGTGCGGGGGGAGGTCGCCGTCGATGATCCATATCGAGCGGGTCGTCACGTCGGCGCGCGGCGGGGTCCCGAAGGCTGCGGTCCGCGCCAAAACGAGAAAGCGGGTGAGGGCGCCGGCCAAGTTGGCCACGCTGGCCCGATGGAGTTCGAGGGGGAGTTCCAGCTCCATTCCGGCACCGGCGAGGGCGACACCCGCGTTCTGCGCGATGACCAGTCGACAAGCATCCGCGGTGGATGTGCATTCGTGGCCGACGAGATGGTTGGCGGCGATGAACGCCGAGCACTGGCGCAGGACTTGGGGGTGCGTGTACACGTCCGCGCCCGGGTGAAACGTCGTGCCGGCGGCCGTATAAGCGTCGATCCGGACCGGCACGTCGACCACACCGCCGGCCACCACATCGGGGTTGGCGGAGGCGAGTGTTCGGGCCGCGAGATCGACCAGCCCGCTCGATGAATTGGTCATGGGCAATACGATGATCGGCACATCGCCGGCCTCGAGCGCGGCCAGCAGCGACGGAAAATCGGCATGCTCGATGCGAGGCGTGTCGGCCGCGCCGAGGAGGCGGGCCAACTGACGGGCGGCCACTTCCGAGAACGTGCCTTGCGGGCCGAGGTAGCCGATCCGGTCGACAGGTACGACGACGGGCAGAACGACGCCATCGGGCCATTCGAACACCTCGTCGATCCGGGCCTGGATGGCCCGTTCGATGACGTCGATGTCTCGATCGCTCCGGGCTCGAAAGCGGACCACTACTTCGCGTTGCCCGAGTCGTACCTCTTCGCTGACCAGTTCGACGCCGGTCACGTGCACCACTCCCTCCACGACTCTACGGGCCGACGCACCGCTGATCCCCTCCGGCACGAGAAACTTGCAACCGCGGGTGACCGTGGCGAGCCACGAGTCGAGGGCGGTCTCGAGTTCGGACGCGGTGAGCAGGCGGACCTTGCCGAGCGTCAACTCGACCGACCGGGGCGTGCCGGCGATGCCGAGTTTCTTGGCGTTGGCGACGGCCTCGGCGTCGGTCAGCAGCGCGGCGCGGCCGGGCTGACCGACGAGAACGTTGCGCAGCGTGAAGCTCGTCGGGGTGGCTCGCTCGACAATGCCGACATGGAGGCGGGCGCCATCGTTGGCTTGCGCGGCGACGAGCTCGCCGGCGTGGCGGTGTTGCGCAACGCGAGCCCGTGTGGCCTGCGTGGCGGCGATGGCGAGCCCCCCGGCCTGTTGGATGCGGCTGAACAAAGTGCCGGGGAAGGGCTCACGAAGAGCCGCAACGGCCTGGGGTTGACGGGTCTCTCCCAGCCGGGCCACCGCTTCAGAAAACGAAGTGGCGATGCGTCCGTCCTGGTCGGCCGCCTGGATGGACGCGGTCGTGAATTCTTGCCCCGGCGCCAGCACGCGGCTGGCCAGGCCGAGCAGCAACTCGAAAACCGGCGTCCGATTGGCCCATAGGTCGCGTTCGAGGTCGAAACCCGACCGACCGACCACATCGGCAAAGGCCAAAAGGCTTTGATGGGCGGCCGTTTGCACCACCCCCATGATCTTGTCGTGGTGCTCGGGCGTGAGTTCGTTGACCAACCCGCCCTCGCCGTCGATGGCCTCGGCCAGCCAGCGGTGGCAGTCGGGATGATCGGCATCTGGGCACACGGCAAAGGTTTGTCCGGCCACCTGCTCGGCCGTGAGCCCGAACAGGGCATGCACCCCGAACAGTGCGATGTCGGCGCGCTGCGCTCTCAGGAACGAGCCAGCTCGAACTTGCTCGTTAGCGAGGTGGAAGACGACCGCATCGGACCGCAGGTTCGGCAGTAGCTCGGCGGTGACGGCGGGCAGGGTGGTGATCGGAACGGCCAGGCAAACCGCAGCGGCCGAGCCGTCGAAGGCGACGTCAACGATTCGTTGCGTTCGGGTGACCGGTCCGGCGAATCGGTGCTCCACGGTGTGAACCTGTTCGGACGCATCGACGAGCGTGACGTGGTCCCACGCCATTGTGGCGAGGACGTGGTCGCTCAGCCACCGACCGATCCCCGCAGCCGCGCCGACGACAACAAGACGCGTGGGGCGGTCGGACGGCACCTGTGCAGGTTACTGAGTCGACCACCGGATCGGAGTTCACTCACGCGGCTTGGCCTGAACTACCCTGAGCGCAGTTCAGGAAGGGTGGCAGAGCGGCCGAATGCGGCGGTCTTGAAAACCGTTGGGTGATGAGCCCCGGGGGTTCGAATCCCTCCCCTTCCGCTGGTGGTCAGAGCATGTTTTCGGCGAATGCTTTTTCCGTAGCACTGTCGTTCGCGCGCGAAACGCGCGCGACATTGGCGCATGGGCATGATTCGCGAGCTGACCCCGGGCGCACGGGTGCCCGGCGTTGGCAGATCGTGATCACCGGCGCGCGCAAGACCGATGGTCGGTACGACCGCGTGACGCAGGTCGTCACGGGCACCAAGCGTTCGGCGGGTCGAGGCGATGGCCGCGATGGAGATCGGCCTGTCGAGGCGGCCTGATGATGCGCTGCGGGCGGCGCAGGGGATGACTGTCGGCCAGTTGCTGGCGCGCTGGCTGGTCCACGCGGCGGAGTTCGAAGGACGGTCACCGTCGACGATGCGCGAGTACCGGCGTATTGCCGCCGTCGACTTTGTACCCGTGCTCGGCTCGGTCCGACTGGAACAATTGACGGTGCGCCATCGCGAGGCCCTCGATGGCGTGATGGAGTGTGCCCAGATCCCGTAGCCGCGGACTGGGCGTTGCTGCTTGAGCCGGACCACGAGGCCACGGACTTCCCCGATGTTGCGGGTGGAGCACGTTGTATGTGGCCCGGAAGCGACCGAATGAGGCTTGAGCCATCGACAGTGGGTGGCCCGGATCGATGATGCTGCAGTTCGGCCGCGTGCGGTGTGCGACTCTGCTCTTGGACTGTTGTCGAATCCACTGCGCACTTGTCGCTACGGTAAATCGGGAGTACGAGGAGTGCCTCGTCTTTCGATTCGACGAAGTGTTCGATTGTCTCAGCGGACGAGCGGAGGAGGTCTTCGATTCTTTTTGTCGGTCGGTTCCCGACTCGGACCCAGATCGCCTTCGGAGGAGGTCCGTGCAGGAACGCGAGCTGACGGATGTCCGAGTCTTTCGACACGATGATGTACTCGTTCGTAGCCGCGTAGTCCCATATGTCGACGTCACCTGCGGTATCCAGACCGATCAACGCGACGTGGGTGCTCGCGGGGGAAGACGTCCGCGAGAAAGCCGACGAGGCGACGCGACAGGTTCTGATCGAACAGCAGCTTCACGCCGGGACTGCGAGGCGGCGCTCACGCATAGCCGCGAACTCCAGAGCCGCGCGAACGTGATCCTCGGTGAGCTCGGGGAAGTCCTCGACGATCTCGGCGGGCGTCATCCCGCCGGCGAGGTACTCAAGCACGTCGTAGACCGCGATCCTCGTGCCGACGAAGCAGGGCTTGCCGCTCCGAACACCGGGCCGTACCTCGATCAAAGCCAACAGGGTCATGCCAGAGCGTACGCCTCGCAGGGCCAACTTCTCTCCAGATTCGCGCGCAAATCTGGATGAAACTGGGGCGAAGGGAGGGGACGTGGCGAACAAATTCCCTCTTTGCAGGACCTGCTGACAGGCCCCGAACGCCTGGGGTCGCTCTTGAAACCGGGTGATGAGCCCGGCGGTTCGAATCCCTCCCCTTCCGCTGAGTTTGCCGAGCCCCTCGGCGCGCGGCGGCGTAAATCACTGGACCCGACGTTGACTTCGAGTCGGTTCTTCGGGAGTTGGTTTGTCGACAGGAAGCGCCTGGCCGCTTCGGGCGTTGCGTCGATAACTCAGCCAGATCGCTCCGACAAGCATGCTCAGAATTAGGCCGAGCGAGATGAAGGTATCGAGGTGATACCAATGTGAAATAGTCATTTTGAATCCGACGAATATAAGGATTCCTCCGAGGGCATGGGAAAGGTAATGGAAACGTTCCTTGGCGTTTGCGAGAAGGAAGTACATGGCGCGTAGTCCGAGGATCGCGAACGCGTTCGAAGAGAACACGAGGAACGGTTCACGCGAAACGGCCAAGATCGCGGGCACCGAATCGACCGCAAAGATGAGGTCGGTGACCTCGACCACAACGAGCGCGGCGAACAGTGGAGTAGCGGCCCGCTTGCCATTGAGTTTGGTAAAGAACTTGTGTCCGTCGAAGCTGGGACTGACGGGCATGACACGTCGAAGCAAACTGAGCCCCCGGGTGGCTTCGTCCTTGCCCTCGTCGGCGCGGTGTCGGATGATCCTGGCCCCGGTGTAGATGAGGAACAGTCCGAAACCGATCAAGATCCACCAGAACCGCGTGATCAGCGCGGTTCCCGTGAAGATGAAGAATGCTCGCATTGTGAGCGCTCCGAAGATTCCCCAAAACAACACTCGATGCTGAAATTTGAGAGGAATGGCGAGTGAGGCGAACAACATCGACCACACAAAAACGTTGTCCACACTGAGCGACTTTTCGATGAGGTAGCCACTGAGGTATTCACCGAACGCTGCGCCACCGAACGACAACCAGATGACAACGCTGAAGGCCAAGCCGCATGCGACCCAAACGATGGACTCGACCAAGGCTTCTTTAGGACCGGGCTCGTGATCATCACGGTGGCGGAACAGGTCGATGCCAAGCATCGCTGCAATCATCGCGAAGAGCCCTACCCATGCCCAGAGGGGGATGTCAAGGGCCACGAATTTGTCTTGGGGGGACTTGACGGCAGCAAACATCATTTGGGTTCCAAACTCGGTCAATACCGAACAATAGCGGCGATACGGTTACATTCGTGAAGAACCCCGTCGGCAACGATGACGGCGCTTCCGCCTTTGGCCATTACCGCTTCAATTGTTTCGTCGATGAGGTCGTCGATCACGCCATGAGCTGTAGCGTCTACGGCCAGGTCGAAATGGATTCCGTCGAGACGTGCCGCGACGACATAGGTGTCTTCCACGATCAGAAGCTCTATGCGGCCCTCGTTGGCGAGTGGCCAGATCTCGCTGATCCCGCCCGCGAACCGGCATTGCGAGCGTGCTTCGTCGAGCCTCGCCATGGCTCGCGTCTTGTCAGCGCGCAGCCAGTCCGTGACGAGCGGCCACGCGTGATGGTGGAGATCAACCCAGCTGGTGCGGTCATGGTTGCCCGGTATCGCCCCAATCGTTTCAAATTCGACAGCGCGCAGAACTTGTCGAACGGATCGTTCAATTCCCGCGACGACCGTCGGTAGTGGATACCGCTCGTGCTCGCACTTGAAGGCGTTCACCATCGCACGCTTCCACGAATGCGGGTTCTGTTCCGGCTCACGAATGAGAGGCCAGGAATTGGTTCGTTCCTCCACAAGGCGTTGCCGATCACCTACGAAAAGCCGGGTAGTCCGGTCGCTCACTGTGACAACCCGGTAGAGTGCGGTGCGGTTAAGGTCCGCCACCAGATCGCGGGTAGCGAACGTCTCGTCAATGATGACCCGCTCATTCACCGGTTGTCCAAGCTGAACCGTGGCGGAGTAGGTCGGCGAGACACACAACGCCAGTGCGTGACCGCCATAGTCGGTTGCCGCTTCATCAAGTAGCTCGATGAGCTTGGTTACCAGCACCGCCCGGAGTGCGTTGTCTGTCTCGTTTTCGAGGCGACCATCCACTTGATCGACCAGCCGTTTCGCGTTCCCCATTTGCGTGGAGTCGAGTGGCCGTCTCGGGGTGGTGTTGAGCAGCAACGTGACGCTCGGATAGGAGCGTTGGGTTTGCAGTTCGGCGAGCAGGGTTCGGTTCATGACGGGTACCTCTCGGGTTGGTTGGTGACAGGGTCTGGTGCTGGCCGCGGTTCTACGCGGCTGTTCAGAAAGCGGCGGGTCTGGGGCAGGAGCACGGCTGCTGCAGTGATTCCGGCAACAAAAGCACCCACGCCGAGAGCCCGGTACTGGCGTGAAAACGCGGCAGCCATGCCACCAACGACGATGAAACCGATCGCCGAGACGCCGAGGCCGATTCGGCTCGCGGCGCTCGCTGCCACCTTATTCGCAGCGTCAATCGCTCTGGCCTTTGAACGGTCAAGGGTGCGTTCCGCCCAGGCGAACTCCGTCGCGAGAACGGCCAGCCCGACAATGGACACGAGAATGCCGGGTCCGGGCAGGATCAGCATCGCGAGGCCCGTCGCGACGAGTGCAGTACCCAAAACGAGGACTATGAGTCGTTTCGTATTAGACAATATCCAACGCAACCCTTGAATAATTGATTGCGAACTGTTCGACATGGGGACCTTTCGATAGACATCAGTCGATCGAAGGTCTCTCCCACTCGCAAGAGCCGGGCTGCCGAGATCACAAGAGTGATCTGTGTTGACGGCAACGTCGTTGCGGGATACTCCCCTTCGCTGACGATTACACTTTCGCGCGCCGGGTTGGCGAATACAACGGCCGATTTCGGCAAGATCTAGACGTGTTTGCTTCCGAAAAGTGGCAAACTCGCCTTGATGGCCACTCTATCCGGCAGCCGACGCTCAGACGTCGAGACCCTCGTCGGCCATGCCGCGATCAACGCCGGCAACGTCGGTGCACTGGCGGCCCGTGATGCCGGCATCGAGGCCGCGTTGCTGGGTGAGCATCTGCGCGCCGTGATCGATGTGGCTCGGAGTGGGCGGCGTCTGTCACGCGTCGACGTCGAGGCATGCCGCCATCAAGGAGAGGAGGCCGCCAACCAAGGGGTTGCCTTGTCGGCGTTGCTCGACCTCTATCTCAGCGCCACTTGGCGGCTATGGGCCGTTATCGACACACGGGCACCGCAGTCGAGCGCGGCTACGGTCGCGTCGGTTGCTGCGGCCCTGTTTCGAGCGGCCGACGACGCCGCGGAGGCGCTTGCGGCCGGTTACGAGCGGGCCCAGCGTCGCACGATTCGTTTCGAAGAGTCACTTCGTCGCGAGTTCGTAGACGACCTCCTCGCTGGGAGCGGGGAGCCGGATCTGATGCTGGAGCGAGCCGCTCGATTCGGGTTCAACCTCGCGGGCACCCATCACGTTGCCGTTTCCGGAACCGGACGGCGGCTGCTGGACGCCGATCCCATCCACAGCCGGGTCGAAGCGGCCGTTCTTGCCACATTCAACGGGCGCGACGTCATGGTCGCCACCAAGCAAGGTCTGCTGGTCTGCGTGTTTCCTGGCGCCGCCCCCGAGGCGGCCACCGGCCTGACCCGGTCCCTGGAAGAGGCGGGCGAGGGCCCGTGGCGGATCGGTGTCGGAAGTCCCGGCCGCGGGGCTGGTGGCGTGGTCCGCTCCTACGGTGAAGCCCGCCAGTCTCTCGAACTCGCCGGCCGGCTCGGCCACGTGGGCTCGGTAGCTCGGTTCGAGGCCCTCTTGCCCTTTCGGGTACTGACCGCCGACGTCGGCCTGGCCGGTGAGTTGGTCGCGACGGTCCTCGGTCCGTTGCAGCGGGCCAGAGGGGGCGGCGAGCATCTCATCGAGACGCTCCAGGCCCACATCGCCGCGTCCGGCAACCTGTCCGCCACTGCGCGTGCGCTGCACCTCAGCGCTCGCGCGGTCGGCTACCGCCTCGAACGGATCGCCCAGCTCACTGGTCATTCCCCTCACGACCCTGAGGGCCGGTTCGTGCTTGAACTGGCCGTCCGCGCCCGTCCTCTCATCGCCGCCGCCGACCCTTAGACCCCGGTCCCCGATCCAGCTGCAACGCGTCGCACAGCCAATGGAGGGCCGAACGGTGACGTTGGAGGTCGGTGACGGGTCAGGGTGAGGGCCATCCAGCACCGGGGACTTGTACGTCGATGGAGAGGAGTCGTCCGTTGGGCGAATCGGCGGTGAACGTGTCGGCGCCTTCCCGGATGGTGGCCGCGATGTGGAGCGTTCGGCGTTCGGGGCCGGCGAGGGCGCAGGAGAAGGCACCGCGGTCGAGTTGAACGACTTGGGCGATTTCGCCGCCGTCGCGGACGCGGACGCAGCAGGCGTTAGATACATCGGCGTACCAGACGGCATCTTCGCGGTCGGTGCAGATGCCGTCAGGTGTCCCATTGCCGAGGCCGAGGAGGCTCGCCGGCCATCATGTTGTATCCGATTGGCGTTGAGGTAGATGTTGCCTCGTCCGTGGGCGAACATCTCGTTGCAGCCTTGTGGTGCGTGGTCGCCTAATTCGGCGTGAACGGAGACAGCTCCGTTGTGGTTGACGCGCATCAGCGAGTTTCGACCGCGTGGCACGATCAGCATTGAACCGTCAGCGAGCCAATCCACCGTCCAGGGAATCAGGTCGCCCAGGTCTTCGATGGTTTCGGTGTGGCCTTCACCATCGACAGCGAGGAGGGTGCTGGCACCCCAGTCGCAGAGCCAGGTGCGCCCGTCGTGCCAGCGCACAGACTCTCCCATGGTGATTCCTTCGGCCAGAACTCTTACGTTGTCAAACATGGCGACTCGGTCTGTTCCTGGCGGACCGGACGCGGTCCGAGGCGTTCTATGAGGTGCACGGTGACTGTTTGGCCGGCGTGCTTGTCGATGTGTGTGCGGAGATCGGCCCTGATCGGCAGTTTGTGGGTGCCGTCGCCGAGAGCCATGAACGAGCTTGGGAACGGGTGTCCGTCCACGGTTCCTGCGACCTTGACGAGGCCGCGCGTGCCGAAGTACTCGGCGCTCCAATCGGTCACGAGATAGGTCCAGCCGCCCTTGGCTGGGCTCTTGTGCAGGACGGCGGTGAAGACCGTGTCGAGTGTTGGCATTGTGGGTGTTCTCCTTACTTGTTCTTGAGGGACTTGTACATGAGGGAACCGGGCGTAGTGAGTTCCTCGCCGGTCTCGATCCAGGTTTTGAGCCCGGACAGGATCATCGGCCAACCGCCGTAGAGCTGTTCGTTGGCACCGTCGGGGAGTTGATCGTGGGTCACGGTGAGTCGGCACGAATCGGCGACTGGTTCGATCTCCCAAGTCACGCGTGACGTGACATCGTTGACCTCGTCACCCCACAGGGCATGCATGGTCTGTACCAGTCGCCGAGGTGGGTCAACTTCGATATTGTCGCCCTCAATCAGGAGACCGTCGGCGTTCGGGTTCGACACGACGTACCGCGATCCTTGGGTCCAGTCCGAATCGATACGGTTCCCGAAGTGGAACCGGGCTCGGGTGTCGGGGTCGGTTATAGCGGCCCACAATCGCTCGGGTGTTGTGCGGATATAGATCTCGAAAACTCTTTCCATCGTCTGCTCCAGTTCGTGTTTGAGGTCGGCGAGCCCTGCAGCCCACAACTCGGTGAATTTGTTCACCCACCGGTCGTGGACGAGCCGGATCGGGACCGGGTTCAGGTAGTGCAACTTCTCGCGGCCACGCCGCTGGGTCACGACCAGTCCCGCCTCCTCGAGAAGCCCGAGATGCTTCGCCACCCCGATACGGGTCATGTCGAAACGTGACGTCAACGCCAACAGGGTCTGACCGTCGACACGGAACAACTCGTCGAGCAGGGCCCGGCGGGTCGGGTCAGCGAGAGCTTTGAAGACCAGTTCCACGCAATTAGTATAGGAAACCATTTGGTGTCCTGTCAAGAGATCCATCGAGAAATCCGAATCCCTCACGGCAATAGTTCGAGCGACTCCGAGCGGGACCTTGAGGGCGGGCTTTGCGTTCGTTGTCGATGAGCGTTGCGGCCCACGCTTCCTCTGCCTCCCATACCCTTACGAGGTGGGAGAAACACGTCGGCAAAACGGCGGCGCTCCTCGTTGCTGTGCCCGTAGGTGGTGGCGTGTTGCATGGCGTGGGCCTGGAACCGTTGGTGCTCGACGTGGTCGTGGGCGAAGTGACTATGGGATCAGTTCGTACAGGACGGGGTGTCGGATGTCTCGATCTCACATCCTTCAAGGAGCCGGGAATCACTGAGGTCCGACTCCCGCCCGATCAAGGATCGTGTCCGCTTCCGCCAATTCGGCTGCAACCGACACCCCGTTCGATCGCTCCTAGGTCGCACTGATTTCAGGCCGTCCTTGTCGAGAGCCAGAGGTCAGCGCGTCGGCCGCGTTGGCGGAAACCGTTACGTGCAAAGCCCGTTGATCATCGCCGTCAATAGCTCACCGGTGCGCCGACGCTTCGCTCGATCCCGT
This sequence comes from Acidimicrobiia bacterium, assembly GCA_025359845.1. GTDB lineage: Bacteria > Actinomycetota > Acidimicrobiia > Acidimicrobiales > JANYDT01 > JANYDT01. The sequence continues at coordinate 979 of JANYDT010000121.1, read as the reverse complement.
CGCCCGAGCCCGAGCGCCGCCTCGGTGAGAGCCGCGCTGAGGAACCGCGCGGCAAGATCGACTGACGCCGCGTCGAGTCGACCAGCGGGCACAGCCCGCCGGATAGAGGCCCGCATGACGCCGAGACTCGTCGCCTCCTCCAGCAGACGCGCTCGCTCCCAGCCCAACGCCACAGGGCCGTCGACTAGGAGGATTTGGCGCATTTTCGGATCGTCGACTGCGTCGAGCCAGCCGAGGCAACCGGCGACGAGAGACGCTCTCGGCGAGAGCGCGGCCGACACGCGGGTAGCGGCTTGACGGATCGCATCGCTCGACGTCTGGACGAACACGGCGGCGAAGACGTCCTCCTTGCTCTTGAAGTGGTGGTACATCGCGCCACGGCTGAGTGCCGCCGCGTCCAGGATGTCGGCCACCGAGGTCGCCTCATAGCCTTGGTTTGCGAACAGCGAGCGGGCCGCTTCGAGGATCGCGGAGCGGGTCGCCGTTCCCCGCTCTGCCTGGGTTGCCATTCGCCGAACTTTACCGACTATCGGTCTGTAACCCATAATACCGACCATGAGTCTGTTTCCTGTTCCAGCCTTCGACCACTACTGGGCCATGTGGAATGAGACCGATCCGTCATTGGTACGCGGTCATCTCGTTCAGGCAGTGTCGGAGAGGTTCGTTTTCTGCGATCCGCTGCATTTCCATGTCGGACGGGCTGCACTGGAGACGAACGTCCTCGACTTCCGTTCGAAGTATCGGCACGCTGTGTTCACGATCGGCTCGGGCGTCGACCACCATCACGACCGCTGTCGCTATGAATGGCACTTCACACTCAAGGGTCGCGTTGTGAACGTTGGCTTCGACGCAGTACGCATCGCCGACAACGGGCTGCTCGACCGCATTGACGGGTTCTTTGGTCCGCTCCCAGCGCTGCCCGCCTGACGTTTCGGCGAGTATGTGGTTCGACGGCCAGAACCTCCATTGGGTGGGCTCC
>JANYDT010000118.1 GCA_025359845.1 Acidimicrobiia bacterium | reverse complement strand
CGGCTCGCACCTCCCCCGAGCCGGTCCGCCGGCCTGTCCCTTGTAGACTCGACCCTTCGTGACCAATTCCCACGCCTCTGTACGCGCCGTCCTCTTCGACTTTGGAGGCGTTATCTTCGATAGCCCGTTCGACGCTTTCGCCCGTTACGAAACGGCCAATTCGCTCCCGAAGGACTTCATCCGGGGCCTCAACGCCACAAACCCCGACGTCAACGCGTGGGCCAAGTTCGAGCGGACCGAGGTCGATTTCGACTCGTTCTGCGGTTTGTTCGAGGCCGAAGCCACGGCCGCCGGCCATACCCTCGACGCCCGAGCCGTGATGACCGCGCTCGATGGCGCGGTCCGTCCGACCATGATCACGGCGTTGGAACGACTACGGGCCGCCGGATTCAAACTGGCCGGTCTCACCAACAACGTGGCCCGAGCCTCCGACTCCACCGCCTCGCGATCTCACGCTGACGCCCACGCCGACCTCAAGAACCGCTTTGACGTGGTGATCGAGTCATCAAAGGTAGGAGTGCGCAAACCCGAAGTCCGCTTCTACCAAATGGCCTGCGAAGCGCTCGCCGTGGCGCCGCCGGAGTGTGTCTTTCTCGATGATCTCGGGGTCAACCTCAAGCCCGCAGCAGCGATGGGCATGCGCACCATCAAGGTTGCCTCCGCCGAACAGGCGCTGCACGAACTTGGCGCGGCGGTGATGATCGACCTGTCGTGAGCGCTGCGGACGCGGACATCACCGACCCCAATGCGAAGGGTGCCGACACAACGCCTCCGCCCCTACGGCGGGGCCCGTGGACCACACTCGCGGTGCGGCCCGCATACGCCAATCCCTGGATCGAGGTGGCCGAACATGACGTGCTCGACCCGTCGGGCCGACCGGGCCTCTACGGCATTGTGTCGCCGCGCCACCTCGCCATTGGCGTGCTCCCGATTTTTGCGGACGCCACGACGGTCCTGGTGGGCCAGTACCGCTACGCGCTCGACGAGTACTCGTGGGAGATGCCCGAGGGGGGCGGGCAGAAGGGCGTGGCCCCGCAGGAGTCAGCGGCTCGCGAACTGGCCGAAGAAACCGGCTTCGAGGCCGTTGGCTGGGCCGCGTTGCAGCGCATCCACCTATCGAACTCCATCAGCGACGAAGTGGCCATCAACTTTTTGGCGTGGGATCTACGACAGTTGCGCGGCGGGCCCACCCCCGAAACGACCGAGGCCGATCTGGTGTCGGCTCGGGTGCCCTTCGTCTCGGTGCTCGAGCGGGTGCTGGCGGGCGATATTACCGATTCTCTGACCGCTTCGATGGTGCTGCTCGTCGAGGTGTTGCGGGGACGGGGTGGGCTGCCCGCGCCGGTGGCCCTCGCGCTGCGATGATCCACGTTGAGTCGGTGGCCGCCCGGGTCGGTGGACCGCGTTAGCGACAGAACACTCCGTGTGCGCCGCCGAGCACTCTGGGAACGGCCGAGCACTCTGGGAAGGACCGAGCACTCCGGGAAGGACCGAGCAATTTGGGAACGGCCGAGCGCAATAGTCTGCGCCGATGCCCCTGCCTTTGCCCCGTGTCCTTATCGACTGCGACCCAGGACTCGACGATGTCGTGGCCATTGCCGTCGCATCCGCGCACACGTCGGTGGTGGGCATCACGGCGGTGGCCGGAAACGCGCCGCTGCACCACACCGAACGCAACGCCCGCATCGCTTGTGACCTGTTCGGCCTCGACACGGTGGCCGTCCACTCCGGCGCCGAACGGCCGCTCGTGGCCCCGCCCCGCGACGCCACCCACGTACACGGCAAAACCGGGCTGGACGGTCCCCCGCAGCGAGAGCCATCGCGTCCTCCCGACTCACGCGATGCCATCGAGTTTCTCGTCGAATCGATCCGCTCGGAGGAAGGGCTGTGGCTGATTCCAACCGGCCCCCTCACCAACGTTGCTCTGGCCATCCGGGCCGCTCGCGACCTGCCCGGCCGCCTCGCCGGTATTTCTTTCATGGGCGGATCGACCAGTCATGGCAACGTCACCGCCACCGCTGAATACAACGTGTGGGCCGATCCTGAGGCCGCCGCCGCCGTGCTGGCCCACGGCCATGAAACGCTCATCCGGATGTGCGGGCTCAACCTGACCCACCAGGTGCGCGCCGATCCGGCGTTCGTCGGCCGGCTTCTTACATCGAGTTCCGAAGCCGCCCAATTCTCCGGGGCCTTGATACATCACTACCGCAATTACCACGCCATCCTGGTAGGCGACCCGACCGCCGGCTGCCCGTTGCATGACCCGTGCGCCGTGCTGGCCGTGACCCATCCGGATTTGTTCGCCTTCGAACGCCGTCACGTCGCCGTCGAGTGTTCGGGCTCGCACACTCGAGGCATGACGGTGGTGGACGGAAGGGGCTACGAGGATCCGAAGGCCCGCAACGTCAGCGTCGCGATGGCAATCGACGCAGATGCCGCTCTGACCCTCATATCGGCCGCGCTCACAGCCTAGCTAGGAGGGATCGGTTCGGTTGCGTTTTACCGTGGGGTGTCGGCTTACCGCTTTTGGCCGCGCCCGTAGACGGACCGGTTTTCACGTGGAGATCATTCCGCAATAGGTTCACACCTCGTGCTCCTCGATCGGTTCAGACTCGACAAGAAGATCGCCGTGATCACCGGCGCCGGCAAAGGGATCGGCGCCGCGATCAGCCTCGCGTTCGCTGAAGTCGGCGCAGATGTGGTGATCGCGGCGCGCACCCCGTCCGACCTCGAGAGCGTGGCCCGACAGGTTCGCGCGTTCGGGCGTCGAGCCGTCGTGGTGCTGGCAGATCTGTCAACCCGGGCAGGGATGTCAGCCGTCGTTGACGCGGCGATCGCCGAGTTCGGGGCCATCGACATCGTCGTGAACAACGTGGGCGGGACGGGCCCCAGTCCGGTAATGAACGTGACCGAGGACGGTTTTCGGTCAGCCCTCGACTGGAACGTGACCACGGCATTCAATATGAGCCAGTTGGCCATTCCCCATTTGTTGATTCGGGAAGGCGCTTCGATCATCAACATTGCCAGCGCCGCGGGCCGCTTTGCCAGCCGCGGGTTCGTGGCCTACAGCACGGCGAAGGCGGCCATGCTGCAACTCACCCGCACCATGGCGGCCGACTTGTGCCCCAAGATTCGGGTCAATGCGATCGCCCCGGGCGCCATACAGACCGCCGCGCTCGAGACGGTTCTCGGCAACGAGGCCATCCGCAAAGCCCTCACGAACGGTACCCCGATGAAGCGCATCGGCACGACGGACGATGTCGCGCTGGGAGCCATCTATTTGGCGTCGTCGGCCGCGAGCTATGTCACCGGCAAGGTGCTCGAGATCGACGGCGGGCTACAGACCTCCAACTTGCCCCTGCCCATCCCTGACCTCTAGTAGTCCCGGCCGTCTGGTTCGGGCCAAGCGTATTCTCGGGTCACTGTGGCGATCCGAATCCGGTATGTGGAGTACCACCGTTGCCGCCCCAGTTGCTGGGCGCCGAGGTGTTCGGCCACTTGTTTCCATGCCTTCGCGTCGGCCTCCGTGCCCCAATACGAGACGGTTATGCCGGCGCGGGTACTCGGGTCCCGGACCGATTCGATTTCGAGGTATCCCGGCTGTTCGCCGGCCAACTCCTCCATCCGCACCGCCATTGCCTCGTACCCTTCGTCATCGGCGACCGTCCGGGTCGCGCTGAAGATCACGGCGACGTACGGTTCACTTGCGGTCATCGCCCCAGTTCTAGTGCCGCCCCACCCGCGAGCCCGGAAGTTACCCCGCCGACGGCGCCGGGGGCGGGGCCTGTTCGAGCCCCGCCGAACTCACCATCACGGTGCGGCCCGGCCCCCGGACACCGTCGCGGCGCATCCGCTCAGAAATCCGCACCCGGAGCTCCCGAGACAGTGCCCACTGCTCCCGGGGCGCGGTCTTGACGACAACCCTGACGGTCACGCCGTCCACCAGCATAGATTGCACGCCCTGCACCTCAGGCGGTTCCAGCACCCGAGCAGCCCACTGCGGCTCGGCCGCCAACGCAGCGGCCTCCTCCCCGATGGCCGCCAGCACGGCTGACATATCGTTGTCGTAGCCGATGGTCACATCGACCAGGGCCCGCGACCACTCCATCGATTGGTTGCCCACGTTGCGGATCTCGCCGTTCGGAATGAACCACACGGTGCCGTCCGCCGCTCGCAGCCTCGTCACCCGAAGGTTCAGGTCTTCGACAGTGCCGCTGGCGGTCCCGATGGTGACGACATCACCGACCCCGTACTGATCCTCCCCGAGGATGAACACTCCCGACAAGTAGTCGCGAATCACCGCTTGCGCTCCAAAGGCGATCGCGATGCCCGCAATCCCGGCGCCGGCCAGCAATGGGGCCAGGTTCACCCCGAGTTCCCCCAGGATCATAAGCACGGCGACCACCCACACCACCACTCTCCAAAGCGAAGCGGCGGCGTCGCCAATTGTCCTCGCCCGTTGCTCCATTCGCTCGGAACGGGCCCGCATGGGCGCCCGCAGGCGCAGCGCAGAGACGGCCCGACGCACGGCCATCCCACCAATTCGGGCAATGACCATCGCGGCCAAGGCGATGACCACGATCTTGACGGGCCGCAAGACGAACTCAACGGTGCGGGCCCCAAAGTCCGAGAGCCCCCACTTCCGCAGAAGGTCGTGCAGATAGGACGGGTCGGTCGCGGTAGGCACAACGGGTAGCTTGCCAACATGTTGACCACGTGGTTGCTCACCGGAGGAGCCGGATACATCGGAGCCCATATCAGCGAGGCCCTTTTGGCCAGCGGACGCTCCGTGGTGGTGCTCGACGACATGTCGACGGGCATCCGCACCAACGTGCCCGAAGGCGTCGCCTTGGTCGAGGCCAACCTGCTCGACACCGCGGCCGTGCGCAACGCGCTCATCGATCACGAGGTCTCGGGGGTCGTGCACCTGGCCGCCAAGAAGGCGGTGGGCGAGTCGGTGCAACGGCCGCTCTGGTATTACGCGCAGAATCTGACCGGCACCCAGTCGGTCCTCACCGCCATGGGCGAGGCAGGAGTGAAGCGGATGGTGTTTTCGTCGAGCGCGTCGACGTACGGGACACAACCTTCCGAAATGGTGAGCGAGGACGTGGTCGCCAGACCCGAATCTCCCTACGGTGAGACGAAGTTGGTAAGCGAATGGATCATCCGTCATGTTTGCAATGCCGACGGATTGGCGGCGATCGCATTGCGGTATTTCAACGTCGTTGGCGCGGCCCGTCCACCGTTGGGCGATCGCGGTGTTTTCAACCTTGTGCCGCTCGCGCTACGGGCCCTGACGGGCGGCCGAGCTCCACAGATTTACGGCGACGATTATCCGACCCGCGACGGCACCTGCATTCGCGACTACATCCACGCGATCGATTTGGCTGGCGCCCACGTGGCGGCGGTGAAGGCCCTCGACACCGGACGGATGGGGTTCGATGTCATGAACGTCGGCCGCGGTCAAGGGGTCACGGTACGCGAAGTCTTGGCCAGTGTGGGCGCCGTCACGGGCATCACGACAGCGGCCGTCGTCGTGGGCCGCCGGCCCGGCGATCCCGCTGCGGTGGTGGCTTCGGCCGACAAGATCAGCCGGGAACTCGATTGGCGCGCCGTCCATGACCTCACGTCGATGGTCACTTCAGCGTGGGAGGCGTGGTCGCACGTACCAGTCCTGTAGCCCTGCTATCGGCGTTCAAGTAGCAGTTGAGCGCACCACGTGCGGGAGCTTCCTGCTACATGAACCCGACGGCTAGCCGCCTCGGCTCGGCTCCCGGGCGCGCCCAAAAGTGCCACCCAAAATCGAAAAGCCGGTTTTGGGTGGCAGTTTTGGGCGCGAAACCTCTTTTCGAGACCGCCGCGAGGCTGAGTCGGCTGCGAAGCGGCGCAGGCGCTGGACGCTTGTGCCCACTCCCCGTGACCGAATCGCTTCTGGACATGATGTCGAGAAATCCCGACATCATGCTATTATACGAGCCGTCGACACAGCCCCGCCACGAGCGACCAACAACCCCGCCCGGCTGGGTCGGTCACTCCAAGATCTTCGGAGACGACGACGTGTGTCGCAAGCGCAATTGGCCGAGAGCCTTGGCGTGCAGCGCTCGTACCTTTCGCAGCTCGAGAACGGCGAATTCTCGGAACAGGTGAAGCGGATACTCGATATCCTCAATGCGCTCGATGCCGACCTGATCTTGATGGATCGAGCCACGCCGAGGCCCGTCACTGGGGCGCCGTGAGCGCGGCGCTCGGCATCTGGCTGTACGGCGAGTTCATCGGTCGTCTGTCGTCGTAACGGACCGACCATCTGCGGTTCGACCCGACAGAAGCAGCTATACAACGATGGGGCGAAGACTCCATCGTGCTGTCGATTGCCGTTCCACTGTCGCCGCAGCCGCGCCCACCGGCTGATCGGCTCCGAGCCTTCTTCAACGGACTACTGCCCGAGGGTTCGGCCCGCGACGCCCTGGCGCCGCATCAACCTTCGGCCCCGCGATATCATCGGGCTGCTGCGCCAGGCGAGGACTGCGCCGGCGCAGTGATTGCAATGCCACAGGATCAACGCCCTGCGCTTCGTCCGTCCGGATATCATGAACTCAGCAACGACGAACTCGCTCAATCCTCTCGATCGATCGAACCTTCCAACTCGACGCCGTCACTGTCGCGCGACTCGTCGCGGAGGCCGGGTCGTGGGGCGTAGGCGAGGGAGCTGCGCTGGCGACGGTGTCGTCAACGTTGGACCGGCTGGTTGAGGGGGTGGCCGATGATTCGCTCGTCAGCGGATTGGAGTTGGCCGAGAAGTTCGTTCACTCGATCCGGGAGCGGGTTCAGGCGCTTCAGCATTCATAGCAAACAGCGACCGGCTGTCTCCTCTGGTGGCCACCCGCTTACCGCTCATGGTTACCTGCTCCATATTGGCCGACATGAACGATCGCCAGCAAGACGTCACCTCGCACGCGCACACGCTACCGAAAGATTCGCCGATGAGAGGAGCAGGCGTCCGTCTTTGAAGGCGAAGTTTATCGGGCCGTTCAGTATTGCTCTGCCCAGTTCCGTTGCCGCTGCGGTTTCCGTTGGACAGCCGATGGCGGCGGAATAGAATTGTCGAACCAATCGGAGCGAGTGATTCCCAATCTGCACCGTCCCCGCAGCCGTCGTGCATCCGTTACTGTCCTCAATCGCAATCGACGGCGAGCCTTGAGAGATATAAAATGTGACTGACCCGTCACCGATATTGTCGTTCAAATCGACGCCGCCCCTCCTCGCATTCTTCATGGTCCATTGGCCCAGAAGCCTTTCTCGAACACTGGGCCGAATCGAGCCTGCCCTCGCCACCTTATAGTGGTCGACGAGTTCGAGTTGGCCACCCTCCGACGAGACAAGTTCGACCCGAACACACCTGATCGACAAGAGTTCGAACCGAGCGGTCTTCCGTCAGATTGACGCCATCACCACACTTCGAACTCTGGAAGTTCCAACTCTGGAAGTTCCTACGTTGGAAGTAACGGTGATGCGGCGGTGTGTGGATCTTCTTCACCGCGACCATGACGACCCAAGAAGTCGCCGAACTCCTCGGGCTGTCCCGAACTTTCGTGATCCGCCTCATCGACACCGGAACGCTCAACGCCCACTTCGCCGGCTCACTCCGCCGAGTACGAGCCGCCAACGCACTCGCGTACGCACGGCAACGCCTGCGTGGCCACCGGAACGACTGAGGGGCGGCCGAGTCTCGTCTGATCCGTCGCCCTCGGAGGCCACCTTTCGCCGCTTGTTCAACCAAGCGGTGAACAAGCGGCGCAAAATGGACATTGATGCGAACCTCGTCATCATCGGTTGCTTCCACGACAGTCGCGGCCAGACTCGACTTCGCGATGGTCGCAAGGATCGATCGTCTCGTGTCCGCCGGAGTCGTCGCAACCCGAACAGAGCTAATTGAACTTGCGGTACTTGCGTGGGCCGATGCCGCCGACGACGAACGCTGGGCAGCAATAGACGACTCTTCCGACAGTGTCGACGATGGCGTCGAACCGGCCTGGGATGACGATCACACCGACTGGGCCACGTTGTACGCTGATGTGCTCACCCCATAGCGGCGAGGTCTGGCCATGGCGATAAGGCCCGCCCTGTGTTGGTCATGTCCCGAAGACAACTACACGAGCGGCTAGCGAAGATCACAGTCGTGCCGGTTTCGTCGACTGATCGGGTTTGGCCCGACGAGGCCGTTTCACCGCGGGCGAAGCCGGCTCCGCCTCGCCTGCGTCGCCCAGTGCCTTGGAACATAACTCGCTGAAGGTACGACTCGCCCGCGTCGAGGGGTGACTGACTCACATCGAACCTGACGTGCTGTGCCTGCAAGGGACTAACTAAGCACTGCGAATTCGGCCCTTCCGACCATTGCGTTCGAGACGCTCAGATTCGCGGGACGTCGGCCGGCGGCATGGGGCCGACGTACATCGAACTCGGCCGGTAGATTTTGTTGGTGGCCGCCTGTTCGAGAATATGAGCGCACCAGCCGATGCATCGGCTTACGGCAAAAGACGGCGTGAACATCGTTCGGGGCACGCCGCATCGCTCCATCACAACGCCCGCGTAATACTCGACGTTGGCGTAGAGCGGCACGCCGGGACGATGTCGGCGCAGCGCGGCGACGATCCGCTCCTCCACCTCAAAAGCAAGCTCTACGGACGGCCCGCCGAGCGACAATGCGACCTCCTTGAGCAATTCGGAGCGAGGGTCGAGCGTGCGGTAGACGGCGTGACCGAAGCCCATGATCTTGTCACCGGCCCGCAGCCGATCGGCAATCCACTTCTCGGCCCGATCGGGGGTGCCGATGGCGTCGAGCGCGTCGAGGGCCCGGCTCGGCGCCCCGCCGTGAAGCGGCCCCGACAACGCACCGATCGCGCCGACCACGGCCGCTCCTATGTCAGCTCCGGTTGACGTGATGATGCGGGCCGTGAACGTGCCTGTGTTGAATCCGTGGTCGCAGGTGAGGATCAGGTACTGTTCCAGCGCCCGAGCGAAGACCGGGTCGGGCACCTCGCCCGTTATCTGCTGCAGGTAGTGTTCGGCGTGGGTCAGGCCCGGCTGCGGCGGCACCGGATCGAGGCCCTGTTGAAGACGGTAGAGGCCGGCCACGATGGACGGCATTGCTGCGCAGATGGTCAAGGCGTCGGCCCGCCTTTGCGCCGCGTCGTTGTCGAGGGTCGGACGCATGCCATGCCCCGCCCCCAGCAGCGAGACGGCCGTGCGTGCACCGTCGAGCGGCGCCCAACAGGCCCGGGCGATCGCCGGCAACACCGCGCCCAGATCGGCTGGGATTGCCCGCAACGCCTCGGCCTCCCGCGAAAAGTTGGTCCGGTCGGCGAGCGTCATCGGCAGAGCACCGTCGAACAACAGCGCCCAGACATCCTCGAGCTTCCTTGTCTCGGCCAGCTCGACGGCGGAGTATTCGCGGTAGTGGTAGAACCCCTCGTCACCGCGCACGTCGCCCACTCGGGTGTCGGCCACGACGACGCCCTTCAAACCCCTCGGTACCCGGATCAGATCGTCTTCCATGGGTCGAGTCTCAACCCATTGATCACGCTAGTCAATCGTGATTGTGTCAATGTTGATTACATCAATAATAGGCTCGTGCACGCGGGCGACCGATCAGGCGACCAGAGCAGTCCACGCATCGTCCATCGACGTGGCAATGGTCCCAGCCAGCCCCGCGTGGCCGTGAAGAGGTGATCGATCGCGTCGCGGGGCGGATCGGTGGGAGCCCGAGCACTTCGCAAACATCCATGTCCATCCAAGACCAGTTCGAGAGCGCTTGGCGTTGCGCGACGCTCCGCCTCCTAGGTCAAACGCGCCGTCAAACGCGCCGTCGACGAAACGGGCGAACCGCCACACGATCCAAATTGCCGCGGTGACCGTAATACGTCGACGAGCAGTACGTTCGTCGATCCATCCTGACAATGAGCACAGGAGAGCTATGCCCATCAGAAGGAATATGTACACGGGGAGGCGACGGCTGTATGAATCGCTACTCCCGATTCTCCGGCCTCCTGCGTCTAAGTCTGACAGGTTCCACGGCATCACTAATATCCAAGCCGCAGATGCCGAGAGCGTTGGCGCTACCGCTCTCGGCCCTCGACGCATGTACGAGACCCTAAAGGCACGAACCAGCGAATACTAGGGTTGTCGGCAGTTCCCGTCTTTGGCGGCAACTGCAAGATTCATTTCTTACTACTAATTCGGCTCCTGTGACGGTTACGACGCGATCGTGGGGCGCCGTTCGAGCGCCCCACGACAATTGACTAGCGGCGGAAAGCCATCGAGTTCCGGCGCAGGCGTTCTCCCAAGTGGACCACCAGCCATCGCGGAAGAAATCCGATTGATGCGCAAAGAATCGCGAGCACCGGCAAGAGTAGGAGCCGGTCGGCACTCCGGAATGCCCAGGACATAATTACAAACAAGAGCACTACACTTGGAATGACTTCGGCTAGCATCCATCGGCCAAGCTTTCGACGATGCCTCAAACAATCACGACGAACAACGGTTTGGATGCGCGAGTGCGAACTCCCCCGGCTTGGAGGTCTCGCGACATTGCCGCCGCAACGGCAGGGGCGTTCGGAGAAGCCTTCAGACATGCAAGATATCTATTACGCATCGCCACCCACGCGCGACCCTGAGGGGCGCGATCGATGAGCCACAACTTCTCCAATGGATTGAGGTGAGTGGCGCGGCAGTCACGGCTTGCAGCGACCGGTAGCAACGATGGCGCTTCGGCAGAGTCGGCTGGCGCCTGACGCTTCTGACCAAACGGCACTCCCAGCCCACCCGATCATCGACGATCTGTGGAGGCGATACCACTGAGCCGGGCAGTTTCAAGCGTATGCAAGCGACCGTCGCCTCGGCTGCCGCGAGATAGGCGGCGTCCAATCCTTGACGAAAAGGCGAACGTCCTCTCGTGAATGATTTCCCGAGTTCCGACGCAGCGGCGGTTCACCCGACAACCAATCGCTGCCGAATAGGTTGTTTGGGTTCAATCGCGCCCGCAAACTCACCCGAAACTTAGGAGGGTCACGGTTCCATCGGCAACAGCTTCCGTCATCTTTGGCCGACCCTTTGGCTGCACTCTTCGGGCTCCATTTTTTCAGAGGTAGCGTCTCGAAACCCATCGCCCACGGCAGATGTTGCAATTAACGCACGCCCTGTGGCGTCAGCGACTTCGATCTAGCCGCCCGCTACCAGAGATGGGGAGCGGTAGTCGCCATAGCCTGAGTATCGACTGTTTGGCACCGCTCAAAAGCACATCCCGGAGCCAGACATATCCGTAAGAAGTTGGGTTGTTTGCGACAAAGTGCAGCGCATCCACAAAAGGGTGTCCCTTGCGATCACTCGGAGGTGAACGGCGAACGGTCTTCAGATGGCCCCATTGATGGGAAGTCAGGGCGATAATTCTCGTTGCCTGCGTCGGTTCCAGGCACGCGACCCGACGACCACGCTCAAGCAGACAAACTGAAGCGCCAACGAACGGGCGAGGAACTGTCGGACTGCTGCGTTAGGACTTGGACAGGATGGTTCACGAAATCGCTGTTCCAACGCGACTGCAACAGGCAAAAGGATGGGACCTATAACAAAAGCGATCAGAACACGATGTCTGTCAGGTCTGACGAGGCTACGCCTCAACATGAGAAGACTCAATAAGCCAAACAAGGCCACCGACCATAAGCCGAGAGTGAAAAATCGACTTACAGCCTCCCCGAACCACGCTTGCCCTGCCTTCGGGTGACAAATGAAGTGCGCTAGAGGTCGCAATGCAATGCCCATCAGTATATTATTGTCGGTCGGTCGCTGTAGATCACTCCTACAATAGCGTGAAGTTCGCCCCCGCCATCTGATCATCTAACGCTAGAAAATAGCAGGTCCCTAGACCACCCATGAAGCCGGATCCCCCTTCTATTGTACCGGCCGGAACACTTTCGAGCGAGGGACGGGGTTGCCACACCGGGCCACCGCTATCTCCGGCACGACGCTCCTGGCCGTTCCAAGTGCCGTAGTTCGTCGCGTCCTGGCCATAGATCTTCCCACTGATGGGATGATTCACACCTTGAATCGATCCGCATCTCTGCAAATTCGATTGCGCCCCGTAGAAGCAATAATACGTTCCCTGGTAGATGTGCGTGGGGACTGCCGCCATGTCCTCGTCGGTGTACTCAGTATGGACGAGCCAGGAAGCACCTGCTGCTACGGCCACTTGTCGATCCGAGTATACGCCCCATTGGATTGAAGTCATGTACGACACAGTCTGCCCGTTTACCGTTGTAGAGGACGACCCCGCGCCACAATGAGCAGCCGTCAAGTATCCACCAATGCCACTGACAGACACCCCAAACGAACTCGTGCAGTGCCCCGACGATGTGAAGAAGTAGAGGAAAGGGTGGTTCACGGAGATTTGCTTCCCCCCAAAAGTAAAGTCTGTTCGGGCTACTCGCTCCGTTATCAGGGTCGAAGGCGCTACTGATCCGAGCCCTAGAGAGTCTATTTGGCGATCGAGGAGCGCCACGAGATCTGGAGTAGAGGCTAGCGATACTTCAGGAAAGGGCGCCGTCGCCGAGACGTGGAATACAAGCGCGTCCTTGAAAGGGTCATAAGTAGCCCCGATCAAATCCGATCGCACAGACTTCTTTACCTCGCGATCAACGGCTTCGGTCAAACTACGGGATGCGCTCTCGCTGAAGTGGGCGCGGATGGCGGACACCTGCGATCTCTTCGGGATGTCGGCCGGCAGTTCGCCCGTGGTGGTAGCAAGGACCCCGGTGGGCGCCTCAGACGTAGCCGTAATCTTAAAGCCGGCGTATGCCTCGTCCTTCCGATGTCGATCAGCGAATTGCGTTAGTTCGTACTCGCGGTCCATCCGCTGAGCCGCCATGTCAACGGAAATGTGTTTGTCAGCTGCGTACCTTTCCACGACCGGGTTAAAGTCGGGGTTCTTGCTCTTAGCGCTGGCGTCGATCCCCGCAGGCACAGTTGTCACAGCGTTTCGCGATGAGTCGAGTGCTGGAGCCAATGCGTAGGTCGCGCGCGTTACCCCGGCCAACCCGCAAGAGACGGCTGTCATAGTCGCAAGAGCAAGAAGGGCTTTGGTCTTTTTCATCGTATACCTTTCGATAGATATGGGTCGCTAGTCAACGGTCCTTGCTTTGTAGATGCCCGCCGAATCCGTTTTGTGACACTCAACATGGAAATTCTTTTCGGGTATGCTGACGACACCCCCCCCCGAACGGTGGGAGAGAAGGGAATTCCGATGGCACCGAGCGGCGCCGAAGACGACTGGTTCACCCAGATGGTGCGAGAGTTCGAACCCGCACTGATTGGGATCGCGCGACGGAGAGCGGGTGGCGCGGCCGACGACATCGTGCAGTCGGTTTGAGAGACAGCCACCCGCAACCGTGCACGCCTGGAACCATTACCAAGCGAGGATCGGGGCCGGTACTTACGCGCAACCACCGTCTTGATCGTGTTCCGCCATTACCGAACGCAGGGCCGCCGCCTCGCCACCCAAGACCGGGCCGCCGGTCCCGCACACACGGCGAACGCCAACGATCCGGAGGCAAGACTGATCGTCGCCGAACAAGCCGAGACCCTCCTGGCCGCCTTCCAACAGCTCTCCGACACCGACCAACAGATCGTCCGCGCCATCTGCATAACCGGCACCACCTACCGCCAACTCGCGGCCGACACCGACACCCCGAGGCGACCATCCGCCAGAACCTCCGTCGAGCCCTCCACCGCCTCCGCGACCACTTTGTCGAACTCGCCGGGCCCGCCGTGTGGGATGAGATCGACGACGAGATCATCGAGATGCTGGTCACCTGCCCCGACTAGGCATCGCCCCGATGCGCAACATTGCCCCGGGCCGCGGCTACGGTGGCGCGGCCACCAAATTGGGTCTCAACTTCGGGGGAAGGGTTCACATGACAGATGTAGCAGTGCGTTCGGGGAGGGAGCCTGAGGCTCTCCATGATGTCGTCGTCCGCTTCGCCGGTGACTCCGGTGACGGCATGCAGCTCACCGGTGACCGGTTCACCAGCGTCAGCGCGTTGTTCGGCAACGACCTATCGACTTTGCCCGACTTCCCGGCCGAGATCCGAGCCCCAGCGGGCACGATCCCGGGCGTATCGAGCTTCCAGGTCCGCATCGCCGATCATCAGATCTCCACCCCGGGCGACGCACCGACCGTGCTTATCGCGATGAACCCGGCCGCCCTCAAGGCCGACCTGCACCACCTTCCGCCGGGCGGCACGGTGATCGTGAACTCCGACAACTTCGACGAACGAGCGCTCACCAAAGCCGGCTACAAGGTCAACCCGCTAATCGACGACAGCCTCGACCGTTACAAGGTCGTCGAGGTGCCCATGACGTCGCTTACCGAGAAGGCCTGCGCGCCCCTCGGAGTGAAGCCCCGCGACGCCGAGCGGTCCAAGAACTTCTTCGCCCTGGGCATGATCAGCTGGATGTACAACCGACCCACTGCGCCCACCGAGGAGTGGAACCGGACCCGGTTCGCCAAGAACGAAATGGTCATGAAGGCCAATGAGGCCGCCTTCAAAGCCGGTTACAACTTCGGCGAGACCACCGAACTGTTCGCCCACAGCTTCAGCATCGCCCCGGCCAAGCTTCCACCGGGCGAATACACCCAGATCTCGGGCAACACAGCCCTGGCGTGGGGCATGATCGCCGCCAGCCAATGCGCCAAACTCCCGCTGTTTCTCGGCTCGTACCCCATCACCCCCGCCTCCGACATTCTCCACGAGTTGTCGAAGCACAAGAACTTCGGCGTGCGCACGTTCCAGGCCGAAGACGAGATCGCCGCCGCTGCGTCCGCTGTCGGAGCGGCCTTCGCCGGGCACCTGGCCATCACCAGCACGAGCGGTCCAGGTCTCGCCCTCAAGTCCGAAACCATGTCTTTGGCGCTCAGCCTCGAGCTGCCGATGATCATCATCGACATCCAGCGCGGCGGCCCGTCCACCGGACTGCCCACCAAGACCGAAGCGGCCGACCTGCTCATCGCCATGTTCGGCCGTCACGGCGAATCGCCACTGCCGATCGTCGCCGCCTACAGCCCTCCTCATTGTTTCGACGCCGCCATCGAGGCGGCCCGTATCGCCCTCAAGTACCGCACGCCGGTGATTCTGCTATCGGACGGATACCTGGCCAACGGTGTCCTTCCTTGGATCGTCCCCGACGTTACGAAGCTGCCCGATCTGTCGGTCGAGTTCGCCACCGAAACCAACCACACCAACGAAGACGGCACCGAAGTGTTCTGGCCCTACGTCAGGGACCCTGAGACACTGGCCCGCCAGTGGGCCATCCCCGGAACTCCCAAACTCATGCACCGTATCGGTGGCATCGAGAAAGAGGACGGATCGGGCAACATCAACTACTCGCCCGAGAACCACGAGCACATGGTGCAGGTGCGCGCCGCGAAGGTGGCCGGCATCGCCAAAGACATCCCGCTGCTCGAGGTCGAGGGCGACGCCGACGCCGATCTGTTGATTGTCGGTTGGGGCTCGACGTGGGGATCGATCAAGGCCGCGGTGCAGCAGGTGCGCGCTACCGGCGAGAAGGTGGCCTGGACGCATCTCGTGCACCTCAATCCGTTCGCATCGAACCTCGGTGAGATTCTCGTCAACCGCAAGAAGGTGCTCGTGCCCGAGATGAACACGGGCCAGCTCAGCTTGTTGCTGCGGGCCAAGTTTCTCGTCGACTGCCAGTCGATCAGCAAGGTCCGGGGTGTGCCTTTCACCGCCGGCGAACTCACTGTCCATTTCACCAAGGCCCTGGAGGAAATCCGATGAGCAACGCCGTCACGCTCACCACGAAAAAAGACTGGATGACCGATCAGGAGGTCCGCTGGTGCCCAGGATGTGGCGACTATGGCATTTTGCAGGCCGTCCAGTTTCTCATGCCCGAACTGAATGTGCCTGCCGAGAACACCGTGTTCGTTTCGGGTATCGGCTGCTCCAGCCGCTTCCCCTATTACATGAATACGTACGGCATGCACAGCATCCACGGCCGTGCGCCGGCCATCGCGACGGGACTGGCGGTGGCCCGTCCCGACCTCGACGTCTGGGTCGTCACGGGTGACGGCGACGGACTGTCGATCGGTGGCAACCATTTCATTCACGCATTGCGCCGCAACATCAACCTCACCATTTTGATGTTCAACAACCGCATCTACGGACTCACCAAGGGTCAATACTCCCCGACGTCCGAGCTGGGCAAGGTCACGAAATCGACGCCCATGGGCTCCGTCGATGCGCCCTTCAATCCGCTCGCCGTCGCCATCGGGGCCGAAGCCACCTTTGTCGCTCGTACCCATGACCTCGACCGCAAGCACATGATCGAGACGCTGCGCCAAGCCCACGCCCACCGCGGCGCCGCCTTCGTCGAGATCCTTCAGAACTGCAACGTGTTCAACGACGGCACGTTCGACGACATCCTGGCCCGCGAGAAGCGCCCGTCAATGATGATCAACCTTGTGCACGGAGAACCGATCCGGTTCGGCAATGACAACGAGCGCGGCGTCATGATGGACAGCGACGGCCAACTGCGCATCGTCGAAATAGCCGACATGGGCGAGGACCGGGTGCTGCGCCACGACGCTCATCGCGAAGATCCGTCGCTCGCGTTTGCTCTTGCTCGACTGTCCCACGACGACCACTCGCCCACGCCGTTCGGTGTGTTCCGGGCCGTCAGCCGTCCCGACTACGGATCGATGGCCAGCGATCAACTCCTCCAGGCCAGTAGCAAAGGCCCGGGCGACCTCGCCAAGCTCGTTCGGTCCAACGGCACCTGGCAGGTGGGGTAGCCGATGGCCTTGTCCACTGGCTGATGCCGAGGGGCTAAGGCGGGCTAAGGCCCAAAGCCAGCGCGAGCCGACAGGACGCTACAGATCGAAGATCTGGGCCAGGACTTCGCGCATTTGCCGTAAAGCGACCGGGCCAACATTATCCAGCGCGATACCGAGCCGCTGGGTCGCGACGGTACGAACGTGTTGGCATTGTGCAGCAGACGAAACGTCAAGGCCCGAGCCGTTATTCGGATCGAGGACGACCTCGTACGTGAACTTGCGGATCGTGGAAGTGAGCGGGATAATCTGCACCACCGATGGCAGCCCATCGAGAATTACCTGGGCCGTCACCACAACGGCCCGATGGTGGAAAGCCCGCCTCCCGTCCCGCCGGAGTTCCCAAATCGACCGCGATCACATCACCCGAGTTCGGCATCGAGCCACAGTGTCTCTTCTGGACTGAGCGGGGTCTCCCCCACAGACTTGCCGTTGTCCCGCGCCAGTTGCTTCAGGGCTTGGTGAGTGGCGATGTCGATGCGCACACTAGCTAGTGGTCTGCATCGATCGAGACTACTTCGTTGTATGCAGTGTTGATCCGACCGGGGCGCGGACCCGGCGCGAATTCGCATTTATGCGATGATCAGGGCCACTCCATAACTCGAAAAGACGGCGTCGCGACTTACAGCGTGCAGCCCGCCTCAGCTGCTTGGGCGATCAGCATGCGGTCGAACGGGTCGCGATGGTGCATTGGAAGCCGCGCCGCGCCGCGCCGCGGGCATGCGCGGCGGTGATCGGCAGCCACGACATGGCGCCTTCGTCCACTTCCAAGACCAACTCGGCCTCGATAACGATCTTGCCGAGAGCAGCCTTGATCTCGAGTTCCCAAATCGATGCCGGACTCACATAGACCGTATTTGCCGAATCGGCGATCGCCTCCTTTGCCCCGTCCGACATGGGCATATCGGCGAGCCACCACAGAAGGCAATGCGAGTCGACGAGGACGTTCACTCGGCCACACCCTCGAACGCGCCGACAAGCCACTCGGGTGTTTCTTCGAAATCGTCGGCGAAGGCAATCCGGCCCCGCAGCCGACCAGGCACTCGAGTTGGCCTCTCGGGGGGCAGAGCCACCAGTCTCGCTACCGGCCGCCCGGCTCGTGCAACCACGATCTCTTCCCCCGCGGCGGCCCGGTCAAAGACGCGAGAGGTGGGTCTTGGCCTCGTGGACATTCACAACAGTCGACATAGGACTTAGTCTAACTTAGTCCGGTTACGACGAGAGCGCCACAAGCCGCCAGACGCGAACATCTCCCCCGTAATCAGCCGTGTTCCGCGCCACGTCACCGGCCTATGCGAAGCCCTTGCCGATTCGGTAGTTGTCAAGCACTTCGGTGGCGTTGAGGACCCTTGGATAGATGGCGACCTCGTCGAGGGCCCCGGTTAGAAAACGGCCGAGGTCGCGGGTGCCGAGGCGGACGGGCGCCAGCCCCGGCACCGACGTGATCTGCCACAGCCGGTTGTTGTATCGGGCACCCGAGGAGGACGGGCCTTGCCGCAACTCGCCGTTCTTGTAGATACTCACCCCGGGCCGCCCGGGCGAGTCCGCACCGCCCGCGTCGTAACAGGCAACGACGTGAATCCATTCTCCGGCCGTGAGCTTGTCTTCGAAATAGGCGCCCGCCCCGAGCCCGCCTTCCAGGTTGAACAGGTAGGCCGACATTCGGTTGGGTCTCTTCGCGGTTCGGCTGTAGAAACGAAACGCCCATTCGTACTGCTGGACCACTCGCGTGGCCCGCCCGGCAACCGGTACCGCCCCACCCTTGCCGAGCCAATGGATGTATTGGTCCTTGCTGTCACCCTTGAATTCGAGCACGTCGGGTCGAACCCACGCCTCGACGCTTAAGCCCTGGCCGCTCGTGGATTGGCTGAAATCGGGATGACTGGGAATCTCGATGTACGAACGACGCCCGTCGAGAAGTACCGCGCCGTCGGGGTCGCCGGTCAGGGCGCCCGGACGCGTTACCGACGCCTGGCCGACGAATGCCCCCTCGTGGCCGTGACCACTACGGTCTAGCGCCGGACCCGGATCATCGCCGAGTCGCCAGTATCCGACCGGGTTCTTGGCCAGAACCGAGGCTTCATAACTTACGCCGGCGGACGCCCGTCGCGGGTGAATACCGTGCAGCGTAGCGATGCCCGCGACACCCGTGGCCACGAGGAACTGTCGACGCGTCAATGCGATTAAGTCCGCGGGCCGGTCCATGGCAACACCCTACCGAAGTGGTCGGCTGGTGTCGCCGTAAGCAACGCCCGACAACCCACCGCGAACCTGCCAATCCTGCTCCGACCGAGACGAAGCGGCGATGGACCAAACTGGTCGGGATGTGGGTTCACGATTTTGCGCTCTTCGGACGAATTGCTCTAGGAGCGGGCCTGGGCTTCGTCGTCGGCTGGGAGCGCGAAGTACGCGGTCATCCCGCCGGCGCCCGAACATTTGCTCTGGTCAGCGCCGGCTCGGCGGCGCTCTCGGCCATTGCCCTCGATGCGTTTCCGGCAACGGCCGAGAAACTCATCGCCGGAATCGTAACGGGCATCGGCTTCATCGGTGCCGGAATTGTGCTGCGAGATCCCGGGGGTCACGTGAGAGGTCTTACCACTGCGGCCGCAGTTTGGGCGATCTCTGCAGTCGGGATCATTTCGGGCGCCGGCCGCTTCGCGCTGGCAGCGCTGGTGTCAACGCTATTTCTCGTGCTGCTCGAATTCCAGTCGATCCCGATTGTGAAGTTTCTGGATGCTCGGCGGTGGTCCAACCGTTTCGCCAACGAGA